>NZ_JBFWLF010000237.1:0-7182 GCF_050252275.1 Citrobacter sp.
ATGTTGGGCAAAACATCTATGATACACACAATTCTAGTTGTGTGTTGTCACACAGAATGTGACACATGAGGGGTGGAAAATAGCATGAGTGCCAATGAAAACAACTTGATTTGGATTGATCTGGAGATGACCGGTCTGGATCCCGAGCGCGATCGCATAATTGAAATCGCCACACTGGTCACCGATGCCAACCTGAATATTCTGGCTGAAGGGCCAACGATTGCTGTTCATCAGTCCGATGAACAGCTGGCGCTGATGGATGACTGGAACGTGCGTACCCATACCGGCAGCGGGCTGGTGGAGCGAGTGAAGGCGAGCACAATGGGTGAACGTGAAGCGGAACTGGCGACGATTGAATTTTTGCAAGCGTGGGTGCCAGCGGGTAAGTCGCCAATCTGCGGGAACAGCATCGGACAGGATCGCCGTTTTTTGTTTAAGTACATGCCAGAACTGGAAGCGTATTTCCATTACCGCTACCTGGATGTCAGCACGCTGAAAGAGCTGGCTCGTCGGTGGAAACCCGAAATTCTGGACGGTTTGAGCAAGGAAGGAACGCACAAGGCGATGGATGATATCCGCGAGTCGGTGGCGGAACTGGCTTACTATCGTGAGAATTTTATTAAGCTTTAAAAGGTGGCTATGCCGGGTGGCGGCTTTACCTTACCCGGCCTACAGTTTACATCCGGGAAGCTTGCGTATACCGAAGATTGCCGCTAAATTACTCGCTTTGCTGATAAAATCGTCACTCAAACGAAATTCACAAAAAATTGCGTTTGAAGGGGTTGCAGGAGAAAGGATTTCTCGTATAATGCGCCTCCCGTAACGACAGAGAATTATGCGTTACGGCAGCAACAAATTTTAATCAAAGCATTTCATGTTGCAGCAAGGCGGCAACTGAGCAAATCCGCAAGAGCTTACTTAAGTAAGTGACTGTGGTGACTAAAGGCAGCCAACACAGCAGCAACATGAAAGATGAAGATTAAGCGGGAATAGCTCAGTTGGTAGAGCACGACCTTGCCAAGGTCGGGGTCGCGAGTTCGAGTCTCGTTTCCCGCTCCAAAATTTGAAAGTGCTTCTTAGCACAGACCACCCAATCGCAGAATTTCGAAGTGCGACAGCAGTTTGAAAGACGAAGATTAAGCGGGAATAGCTCAGTTGGTAGAGCACGACCTTGCCAAGGTCGGGGTCGCGAGTTCGAGTCTCGTTTCCCGCTCCAAATTCTTATCTCCAGAAAATCAACCACAGTGCGTTTATGCGTTGGGGTCGTTTCGTTTTGTATCTGTCATACTCTTGTGAACAGAGTTATCCACAGCTTCGGATTTTTCTACGGAATATTCAAATACTTCGCTAAGTGAATAGTTTCTTTATATCCATCTGAAATCAAAGTTTAAATTAAGATTGCAAATTGTTAATGCGATCACTTGACGATTTTCTCGTTCTTGAATAGCAATGTGTTTTTATTTTTATGCACAGCCTGTGGACGATTCAGGCGTCCCGTGGAAGTCCCTTTTCGATAGCATTAACCAGTCGCCTTTGCTTTGGTGATTGCACCTCGATCACGTCGGCGTTTCGCTTCGCGATCTGCTGCGCGACGGCCCACTCTATGTGTTCATCAAGAAGTGGGTGCTCACCCCGGCGGCTTTCCAGTGCGGAAAGGGCGGCGTCACTCCAGGTCGCATTACCGAGTGCTACCGCAATATTGCGTAGCCAGCGCAGATGACCAATACGACGAATGGCTGACCCTTCTGTGACTTTTAAAAACCAGGCTTCATTTCTGGCGAACAGCTCAATCAACTCGGGCGCATGAAGCGGCTTACGGGGACTGAAATCGTCTTCGTCAGTCAGCTGCGAGTAGCGATTCCATGGGCAAATCAACTGGCAGTCATCACAACCGTAGATCCGGTTGCCCATCAATGGTCGCAATGCTTCAGGGATTACGCCTTCCAGTTCGATGGTGAGGTAGGAGATGCAGCGACGCGCATCCACCGTGTAGGGGGCGACAATCGCCCCGGTCGGACAGGTGGTGATGCAGGCGACGCACTTTCCGCATCCTTCCGCCACGGGAGCATCAACCGGCAGGGGCAAATCAATCAGTAACTCACCAAGAAAGAAAAACGACCCGGCCTCACGGTTGAGGATTAGTGAGTGCTTACCCGTCCATCCCAGACCGGCTTTTTCTGCCAGCGGGCGCTCAAGTATGGGCGCAGAGTCGACAAAAGGTCTAAAATTCAGCGAGACGCAGTGCTGCTGAATCCTCTCACCCAGCTTTTTGAGGCGGTTGCGTAAAAGCTTATGGTAGTCGCGGCCCAGGGCATAGCGACTGATGTAACCCTGCGAGGGATTTTTCAGCGTACGGGCAAACGCGGCGTGGGCGGGAAGATAGTTCATGCGCACGCTGATGACGCGAAGTGTGCCAGGCAGTAGCTCATGGGGACGCGCGCGCATCATGCCGTGGCGCGCCATCCAGTCCATTTCGCCGTGGTATTGTTTGTCCAGCCACGCCTGCAGTTTGGGTTCGGACTCGCTCAGGTCAGTATCGGTAATACCGACCTGCTGAAAGCCCAGTTCCAGCCCCCACTGCTTAATATTTTGCGCTAACTGATTGAGATTGAGGGGCTCTGACATGACGGACCATACAATGAAGAAAAACCCCATCAGTATACCACACTCCATCTGGCCCGCCGATGACATCAAACGGCTGGAGCGAGAAGCTGCTGACACGCTGGGGCTCACGTTGTTCGAACTGATGTTGCGAGCGGGCGAGGCGGTGTTTGACGTGGCGCGCGAGTCCCGGCCTTATGCCCGGCGCTGGTTGGTGCTCTGCGGTCACGGTAACAATGGTGGCGATGGCTATGTGGTGGCGAGGCTGGCGAAAGCAGCAGGGATTCTGGTCACCCTGGTAGCGCTGGAAAGCGATAAACCGCTGCCCGAGGAGGCCGCACAGGCGCGGGAAGCCTGGCTGAATGCAGGAGGCGTGATCCATTCCCCGGCGATCGCCTGGCCGGAAAATATCGACCTGATTATTGATGCGCTGCTGGGGATTGGGTTAACCCAGGCGCCGCGCGAGCCGTTGTCTGAATTAATCGAACGGGCAAACGCCCACCCTGCGCCTGTTGTCTCAATAGACATTCCTTCCGGGTTGCTGGCACAAACGGGCGCGACGCCCGGTGCGGTCATCCGGGCCGAACGCACGGTCACCTTTATCGTCCTGAAACCCGGTCTGCTGACGGGGAAAGCCCGGGATGTGACCGGGCGCCTTCATTTTAATTCGCTGGGACTGGACGACTGGTTGGCAGGGCAGGACGCGCCGATTCAACGCTTTGACGCATCACAACTTGCGCACTGGCTCTCTCCGCGTCGTGCAACGTCGCATAAAGGCGATCACGGTCGACTGGTGGTGATCGGCGGCGATCACGGCACGGCGGGAGCGATTCGACTGGCCGGTGAAGCGGCGCTGCGCGCCGGAGCGGGGCTGGTACGCGTGCTGACGCGCAGCGAAAATATCGCCCCACTGCTGACCGCTCGTCCCGAACTGATGGTGCATGAACTGACGCCGCAGTCCCTTGATGAAAGCCTCGCATGGGCGGATGTCATCATCATTGGCCCTGGGCTCGGGCAGGCGGAGTGGGGGAAGAAAGCGCTGCAAAAAGTCGAGAATTTCCGTAAACCGATGGTCTGGGACGCCGATGCGTTGAACCTGCTGGCAATCAATCCCGATAAACGTCACAATCGCGTCATCACACCGCATCCGGGAGAAGCCGCGCGGTTACTGGGGTGTTCTGTCGCAGAAATTGAAAGCGATCGCTTACATTCTGCACAGCGTCTGGTAAAACGTTACGGAGGCGTTGCGGTGTTGAAAGGGGCGGGAACGGTGGTTGCCGCACAACCGGAGGCGTTGGGAATTGCTGATGTCGGCAACGCAGGCATGGCCAGCGGCGGCATGGGCGATGTGCTTTCCGGTATTATTGGCGCATTGCTCGGACAGAAGTTTACCCCGTATGATGCAGCCTGTGCTGGCTGCGTGGCTCACGGTGCGGCGGCCGATGTTCTGGCGGCGCGTGCCGGTATGCGCGGCATGTTGGCAACCGATCTTTTTTCCACGCTACAGCGTATTGTTAACCCTGATGTGATTGACGTTTATCATGATGAATCGAGTAATTCCGCTACCTGACGAACAGGCAACATTAGACCTGGGACAACGGGTAGCCAAGGCCTGCAACGGCGCGACCGTGATCTATCTCTACGGTGATTTAGGCGCGGGTAAAACCACCTTTAGTCGGGGATTCCTGCAGGCGTTAGGCCATTCCGGTAATGTAAAAAGTCCAACCTATACGCTGGTCGAACCCTATTCTCTCGATAACCTGATGGTCTATCACTTCGATCTGTATCGTCTTGCCGATCCCGAGGAGCTCGAATTTATGGGGATCCGCGATTATTTTGCCAACGATGCCATTTGCCTGGTGGAATGGCCACAACAGGGTAAAGGTGTACTCCCGGACCCGGATGTCGAAATACACATAGATTACCAGGCGCAAGGTCGTGAGGCGCGCATCCGTGCTGTCTCCTCATCAGGTGATTCGTTGCTGGCGCGTTTAGCCGGTTAACCTTAAAGGTGGCGGGATGATTTATCGCATCAGAAATGGGTTGGTGGCCATGCTGGTTCTGCTGTGCGCGCAGGCCGGAGCCGCCAGCCTCTCCGATATCCAGGTCTCCAACGGCGATCGACAGGCGCGTATTACGCTCAGTTTTATTGGCGATCCCGATTATGCCTTTTCCCATGAAGGCAAACGTACCGTTGCGCTGGATATTAAGCAAACGGGAGTCATTCAGGGGCTTCCGCTGATGTTCAGCGGTAATAACCTGGTGAAGACCATTCGTTCCGGCACGGCGAAAGATCCACAGTCACTACGACTGATAGTGGATTTAACCGAAAACGGGAAAACCGAGGCGGTAAAACGGCAGAATGGCGGAAACTACACGGTAGTCTTTACCATTAACGCCGATACGCCTCCGCCACCCCCCCCTGCTCCAGTCGTTGCTAAACGCGTCGAAACGCCGGTGGTGGCGCCGCGTCCGACTGAACCTGCGCGAAATCCGTTTAAAACCAGCAACGATCGCACCACCGCCGTGATCAGCAGCAATACGGCGACGCGCCCGGCGGCCAGAGCGACATCCAGCAATGGTGACAAAGTGGTGATCGCCATTGATGCCGGGCACGGTGGGCAGGATCCCGGCGCGATCGGCCCCGGCGGTACGCGAGAGAAAAATGTCACTATCGCGGTGGCCCGTAAACTGCGCACGCTGCTTAATGATGATCCGATGTTTAAAGGCGTGTTAACCCGTGACGGGGATTATTTTATCTCTGTGATGGGGCGCTCTGACGTGGCGCGTAAGCAAAACGCCAACTTCCTGGTGTCGATTCACGCCGATGCCGCGCCCAACCGCAGCGCTACGGGTGCCTCCGTGTGGGTGCTGTCGAACCGGCGCGCCAACAGCGAAATGGCGAACTGGCTTGAAGAACATGAAAAACAGTCGGAGCTGCTGGGTGGTGCGGGGGATGTGCTGGCAAACAGTCAGGCCGATCCGTACCTAAGCCAGGCGGTGCTGGATTTGCAGTTCGGCCATTCCCAACGCGTAGGGTATGATGTGGCAACCAATATGTTAGGCCAGCTCGAACGGATTGGGTCACTGCATAAACGGCGGCCTGAACATGCCAGCCTGGGCGTTCTGCGCTCGCCAGATATTCCCTCGGTGCTGGTGGAAACCGGGTTTATCAGTAATCACAGTGAAGAACGTCTGTTGGCGAGCGATGCGTATCAGCAACAACTGGCCGATGCGATTTACAAAGGGCTGCGTAACTACTTCCAGGCGCATCCGATGCAGTCGGCTCCGCAGGGAAGTGCGGCGCAAACCGCGAGCGCCGCTACGCCGGGTGAGTCGTTGATCAACTAAGGAATTTGCATGCCGATTCAGGTGTTACCGCCACAACTGGCGAACCAGATTGCCGCAGGTGAGGTGGTTGAGCGACCTGCATCGGTGGTCAAAGAGCTGGTGGAAAACAGCCTTGATGCCGGGGCAACGCGCATCGATATTGATATCGAGCGCGGCGGCGCGAAGCTGATCCGTATCCGTGACAATGGTTGCGGGATCAGGAAAGACGAACTGGCGCTGGCGCTGGCGCGGCACGCCACCAGTAAAATTGCCTCTCTTGACGATCTGGAAGCGATCATTAGCCTGGGTTTTCGCGGCGAAGCGCTGGCGAGTATCAGCTCGGTATCTCGCCTGACTCTCACGTCACGCACCGCAGAGCAACAGGAAGCCTGGCAAGCCTACGCCGAAGGGCGCGACATGGAGGTAACAGTCAAACCGGCCGCGCATCCGGTAGGCACCACGCTGGAAGTCCTCGATCTGTTCTACAACACCCCCGCCCGGCGCAAGTTTATGCGCACCGAGAAAACCGAATTCAATCATATTGACGAGATCATTCGGCGCATTGCGCTGGCGCGTTTTGATGTGACGATCAATTTGTCGCACAACGGCAAAATGGTACGTCAGTACCGTGCGGTGGCGAAAGAGGGGCAGCAAGAGCGTCGCCTGGGCGCCATTTGTGGTACGCCGTTTCTTGAGCATGCGCTGGCGATTGAGTGGCAGCATGGCGATCTGACCTTACGCGGCTGGGTCGCCGATCCCAATCACACCACGACGGCGCTGGCGGAAATTCAGTACTGCTACGTCAACGGACGCATGATGCGCGACAGGTTGATCAACCACGCCATTCGTCAGGCCTGTGAAGATAAGCTGGGCGCCGATCAACAGCCCGCATTTGTGCTGTACCTTGAGATTGACCCGCATCAGGTGGATGTCAACGTGCACCCGGCCAAGCATGAAGTGCGTTTTCATCAGTCGCGCCTGGTCCATGACTTTATCTACCAGGGCGTGCTGAGCGTGCTGCAACAGCAGCTTGAATCGCCATTGCCGCTGGAAGCAGAAGGCGAACCCGCGCCCCGGCACGTTCCGGAAAACCGTGTGGCTGCAGGGCGTAACCATTTTGCTGAGCCGGCGCAGGCCCGCGAACCTACGGCACCGCGCTACGCCTCCACACCGACAGCGGGCAGCAGCACGCCGCGCCCAACGGCGGCAAGCTGGCCGCATGCCCAGCCGGGCTACCAGAAACAGCAGGGC
>NZ_JBFWLF010000238.1:0-7126 GCF_050252275.1 Citrobacter sp.
TGACCGGCTTTTGCATCGAGGCGGCGTCCAGCTTGATGTAGCTGACGCGGAACTGTTCCGGGGTCATGAAGCTGTTTTTGTGCTGCTCGTAGTAGCTGGCCACTTCCTGATCCGTCACCGACTGCTTCGCTGCAAGAGCATTGACGTCAATCGTGGCTTCACGGACGACACGCTGCTGTGCAACCAGCGCCGCCAGCTCATCAGTCTCACCCTTGAGCATAAAATCGGTGCCCGCGACGCCGCTGATAAGCTGCTGTGTAGTCAGTTGGTTACGCAAGGCTTGCGCATACTGGTCAGCGGTCATCCCCATCTGATTAACAATCGCGTTATAGCGGTTGTTATCAAATTTGCCATCGACCTGGAATGCCGGCGTGGAGAAAATCGCCTGCTTCACCTGCTCGTCGCTGATGCCCAGTTTGAGTTCGCGGGCATACTGATCAAGCAGCGCTTCATCAATCAGACGATTAAGCGTCTGCTGGCGCAGGGTTTTCATGTAACCTTCGTTTGCCGCAAGCTCAGAGTACTGATCGCCCAACTGTTGCTGCATGCGATTACGCTCGCTGTTGAACGCATTCTCAAACTGCCCACGGCTGATTTCCTGGTCATTCACTTTAGCGGCGTAGTTGTTGCCTCCGCCAATCAGGTAACCACTCACGCCGGTCAGAATGAACGACACGATAATGATTCCGAAAATAATCTTGAGCACGAGACTGTTAGCAGCCGTGCGTAAGCTGTCCATCATGGTGTAACCACACTCCGCTGTAGGTGACTATACACGGCATCTTTCACGCGGCCTCGTCGTTAACTGCCCCGATGAAACGTGAATGCCTTGTGTATATACGCGTTACGCAGCATAGCGTTTCCTGAACGCTGCGCATAAAGGCCTATTGTGACAAGAAACAGGGGCGATTGTCAGCCCACAACATGTAGAAAATCGCTGCAAAAACAAAAAAGGCACATCAATTGATGCGCCCTTGTACTGAGTCCTGTCCCCGGAAGGGGATCACGCTTAGTTTACTGCGTCTTTCAGTGCTTTACCTGCACGGAAACCAGGTACTTTGGCGGCAGCAATGGCGATCTCTTTACCTGTTTGCGGGTTGCGGCCAGTACGGGCAGCACGCTCTTTAACAGCAAAAGTACCAAAACCTACCAGCGCAACGTCATCCCCTTCTTTCAGAGATTCGGTAACAGAAGCAATAATTGCGTCTAACGCACGCCCTGCCGCAGCTTTGGAGATATCAGCCCCTGCAGCAATTTTGTCGATCAGTTGAGATTTATTCACTCTTCTCTTCCTCATTATAATTTATATCGCACCAGAATCCTTCAAAGTGCGACCGCGCAGCAGTTATATCAGGCCTGCCATGCCCTTACAACACCCGATAATGATGGCAAGCCCAATCCGTCATCTAAATTAGCTATACAAAAAAAGGCTGGCAAGTACGAAATGGCCTGCCAGCCCTGTTTTTATTAGTGCTCTTTGCGCGAGGTCACTATTTTGCCGTCACAACCTGCATTCCAGAGGGTTCATTTTGCAATGCGAGCGTCAGAACCTCTTCAATGCGTTTCACCGGATGGATGTCCAAATCGGCAATAACATTGTCCGGAATCTCTTCCAGGTCGCGTTTGTTTTCATCCGGAATTAAGACCGTTTTAATACCACCACGGTGCGCAGCCAGAAGTTTTTCTTTTAACCCACCGATCGGCAGTACCTGACCACGCAGGGTGATCTCACCGGTCATCGCCACATCGGCACGCACCGGGTTACCGGTCAGGCAGGAAACCAGTGCGGTACACATCGCAATACCGGCGCTCGGACCGTCTTTCGGCGTCGCCCCTTCCGGAACGTGAACGTGAATGTCGCGTTTTTCGTAAAAGTCCGGATTAATACCCAGTTTTTCCGCACGCGCGCGCACCACGGTCAATGCAGCCTGAATGGACTCCTGCATCACTTCACCCAGCGAACCGGTGTAGGTCAGCTTGCCTTTACCCGGCACGCAGGCGGTTTCGATGGTCAGCAGATCGCCGCCCACTTCCGTCCACGCCAGACCGGTCACCTGGCCTACGCGGTTTTCATTGTCCGCGCGACCATAGTCAAAGCGCTGTACACCCAGGTAGTCGTGCAGGTTATCGCCATTGATCACAATGTGTTTCAGTGACTTATCCAGCAGCAATTGCTTAACCGCTTTCCGGCACAGTTTGGAAATTTCACGTTCCAGACTACGCACGCCAGCCTCACGAGTGTAGTAACGAATAATGCCGATAATGGCGCTGTCGTCGACCGTCAGCTCGCCTTTCTTCAGCGCGTTACGCTCAATCTGCTTCGGCAACAGGTGCTGTTTGGCAATGTTCAGCTTCTCGTCTTCGGTATACCCGGACAGACGGATCACTTCCATACGATCCAGCAGCGGCGCTGGAATGTTCATGGAGTTGGAGGTCGCGACAAACATCACGTCGCTGAGATCGTAGTCCACTTCCAGGTAGTGATCGCTGAACGCCACGTTCTGCTCAGGGTCCAGAACTTCAAGCAGTGCGGATGCCGGATCGCCACGCATGTCGGAAGACATTTTGTCGATCTCATCGAGCAGGAACAGCGGGTTTTTCACGCCCACTTTCGCCATTTTCTGGATCAGTTTACCCGGCATTGAACCGATGTACGTTCGACGGTGGCCACGAATTTCCGCTTCATCACGCACGCCGCCCAGCGCCATACGGATGTATTTACGCCCGGTCGCTTTGGCGATGGACTGACCCAGAGAGGTTTTACCTACCCCCGGCGGCCCTACCAGGCACAGGATCGGCCCCTTGATTTTGTTCACACGGCTTTGAACCGCGAGATACTCAAGGATGCGGTCTTTCACGCGCTCCAGACCATAATGGTCGGTATCAAGGATTTCCTGCGCCTGACGCAGGTCTTTTTTGACCTTGCTACGCGCATTCCATGGCACCTGTACCATCCAGTCGATGTAACCACGCACGACGGTCGCTTCCGCTGACATCGGCGACATCATTTTCAGCTTCTGCAGTTCAGCTTCGGCTTTCTCTTTCGCCTCTTTCGGCATTTTTGCCGCGTCGATCTTCCGCTTCAGCGCTTCGTTTTCGTCCGGCGCATCGTCCATTTCGCCGAGTTCTTTCTGAATCGCCTTCATCTGCTCATTCAGATAGTACTCACGCTGAGATTTCTCCATCTGCTTTTTCACACGGTTGCGAATGCGCTTCTCAACCTGCAGCAGATCGATTTCAGACTCCATCATCGCCATCAGATACTCCAGACGCTCGTTCACGTCTGACATCTCCAGCACGGACTGCTTATCCGCCAGCTTCAGCGGCATATGGGCAGCGATGGTGTCCGCCAGACGTGCCGGATCGTCAATGCTATTGAGCGACGTCAGCACTTCTGGTGGGATTTTCTTGTTCAGCTTGATGTAGCCTTCGAACTGGCTGATCGCTGTGCGTACCAGCACTTCCTGTTCGCGCTCATCAATAGCAGGCGAATCAAGGTATTCCGCTTTCGCAGAGAAGTGCTCGCCGTTATCAGACAGCGCAGAAATACGCGCACGCTGTAACCCTTCGACCAGCACTTTGACGGTGCCGTCAGGCAGTTTCAGCATCTGCAAAATAGAGGCCACGGTCCCGACGGTGAAAAGATCGTTTACACCCGGCTCATCCGTTGATGCTTCCTTCTGGGCGACCAGCATGATTTTTTTATCATGGTCCATAGCCGCTTCCAGACAACGGATAGATTTTTCCCGCCCTACAAACAAGGGTATGACCATGTGCGGATAAACCACCACATCGCGCAACGGCAATACGGGGATTTCAATGCGTTCAGAACGCTCAGGATTCATAGAGCTCTCTCTTAGTTTAGTGTCCGCCAGGTAATCAGATGGCATAGCTGTGCTTCATGCCACCTTTAACATGTATGTCAGTATATGGGGATGTTTCCCACACATTCAACGCCATGATTACGGAAAAAGTAAAGGGGAGATAAAATCCCCCCTTTTTGATTAACTGATTGTATGGATTGGCTAATTATTCACCAGATGCCTGCTGGGCTTCCGGCTTGCCGTAAATCAGTAATGGCTTGCTCTGACCGCCGATCACCGACTCATCAATCACCACTTTTTCGACGTCTTCCATCGAAGGCAGATCATACATGGTATCCAGCAGCGCGGCTTCTACGATGGAACGCAGACCACGGGCACCGGTTTTACGCGCCATGGCTTTGCGGGCAATCGCATCCAGCGCTTCGTCGCGGAACTCCAGGTCAACGCCTTCCAGATTGAACAGCGCCTGATACTGCTTGGTCAGCGCGTTTTTCGGCTCTTTCAGGATCTGGATCAGCGCTTCTTCGCTCAGTTCGCTCAGCGTTGCCACAACCGGCAGACGACCAATAAACTCAGGAATCAGACCAAACTTGATCAAATCTTCCGGCTCAACCTGCGAGAGCAGTTCGCCTTCGCTGGCCTTGTCGGATTTCGCTTTCACCGTTGCACCAAAACCAATGCCGGAGCCGGTTTCAACGCGGTTGGCGATCACTTTATCCAGGCCGGCAAACGCACCGCCACAGATGAACAGGATCTTAGAGGTATCCACCTGCAAGAATTCCTGCTGCGGATGTTTACGTCCACCCTGCGGCGGAACGGCAGCAACCGTCCCTTCGATCAGTTTCAGCAGCGCTTGCTGTACGCCTTCACCGGAAACGTCACGGGTGATCGACGGGTTATCAGACTTACGGGAAATCTTGTCAATTTCATCGATATAGACAATACCACGCTGCGCTTTCTGCACATCGTAGTCGCACTTCTGCAACAGTTTCTGGATGATGTTCTCAACGTCCTCACCCACGTAACCCGCTTCGGTCAGCGTGGTGGCATCCGCCATCGTGAACGGAACGTCCAGCAGGCGCGCCAGCGTTTCCGCCAACAGCGTTTTACCGGAGCCGGTCGGACCGATCAGCAGAATATTACTTTTGCCCAACTCGACGCCATTACTGGTGTCGCCGTTGCGCAGACGTTTGTAGTGGTTGTATACCGCGACCGCCAGCACTTTCTTGGCCTGTTCCTGACCGATGACGTAATCGTCAAGATGGTTACGAATTTCGTGTGGCGTCGGCAGCGCACTGCGTTCACGGTGCGGTGCTACTTCCTTAATCTCTTCGCGAATGATGTCGTTACACAGATCGACACATTCATCGCAGATATACACGGATGGACCGGCGATGAGCTTACGCACTTCATGCTGGCTTTTGCCGCAAAAAGAGCAGTACAACAATTTGCCCGAGCCATCTTTGCGTTTATCTGTCATGAGTCAAAACCTCTTCTTTGTTCTTTGTGCCGCACACGACGACGCAAAATGCCATTCTCAGGCGCAACTCGCTTTGTCGCGTTGTGCCGCCCCTGGTAAGTATAGCGGCAGAGTTGCGCCCCGGGCATCAATTACGATGGGTCAAAATCGAGTCGACTAAGCCATACTCAACTGCCTCAGCGGCAGAGAGGAAGCGATCGCGCTCAGTATCACGCTCAATCTGCTCAAGAGATTGACCCGTATGGTGTGCCATAAGTTCGTTCATGCGCCCTTTAACTTTCAGGATTTCACGGGCGTGAATTTCAATATCCGTTGCCTGGCCCTGGTAACCGCCCAACGGCTGATGAATCATTACGCGGGAGTTCGGCAGGCAGAAACGTTTACCTTTCGCCCCGGCCGTCAGCAAGAACGCGCCCATTGAGGCCGCCTGGCCCATACAAATGGTGCTGACGTCTGGCTTAATAAACTGCATGGTGTCATAAATCGACATGCCTGCGGTAATTACGCCGCCCGGAGAGTTAATGTACAGGTAGATATCTTTTTCCGGGTTTTCAGCTTCCAGGAACAGCATCTGCGCCACAATCAGGTTAGCCATATGATCTTCGACCTGGCCGGTCAGAAAAATGACACGTTCCTTAAGTAGACGAGAGTAGATATCAAAAGAGCGCTCACCACGTGAGGTCTGTTCAATGACCATCGGCACCAGCGCCATATGGGGTGCAAAGTTATCTCGTTCGCCGCTGTATGACATTTCCGTCTCCTGGATAAAAAATGAAAAAACCTGCTGTACCGATTGTAACCTTATGGACGGATTATCAGCTAGTCCCTCTGTTATGGGTACGGCATCGCCATAATTCAAGCATAACAATCTTTTGCCTGAACGCTAACACTGAAAAGGGCTTTTTCGCACGCTTCCATGCAAAAGTCATGACAAAAAAAAGACCCGCCACCTGACGGTGACGGGCCTTTGAGCGAAATTCGCGCGTTTAAGCGGAATTACGCCTGCTGGTTCATCAGCTCATTGAAGGTCGTGGCTTTTTCAGTCACTTTGGCTTTCGCCAGAACCGCTTCAACCGCCTGCTCTTCCAGAGCGACGTTACGCATGTTGTCCATCAGCTCTTTATTTTTGCTGTAGAACTCGATCACTTCTTTCGGATCTTCGTAAGCAGAAGCCATTTCTTCGATCAGGCCCTTCACGCGATCTTCATCCGCTTTCAGTTCATTGGTACGAATCACTTCGCCCAGCAGCAGACCCACAACTACGCGACGCTTAGCCTGTTCTTCGAACAGTTCACGCGGCAGTTCCAGCGCTTGTTTCTCGTTACCACCGAAACGCTGAGCAGCCTGACGACGCAGAACGTCGATTTCGCTGTCAATCAGTGCAGCAGGAACGTCGATATCGTTCGCTTTCACCAGACCGTCGATTGCCTGAGATTTAACACGGTTACGCACCGCGCCTTTCAGCTCGCGTTCCATGTTTTTACGGACTTCAGTACGCAGACCGGCAACGGAACCATCTTCAACGCCAAAACGTTTGATGAATTCTTCAGTCAGTTCCGGCAGCTCACGCTCTTCCACTTTCTTCAGGTTGATGGCGAATTTCGCCGCTTTACCTTTCAGGTTTTCAGCGTGGTAGTCTTCCGGGAAAGTCACGTCGATGGTGAACTCTTCGCCCGCTTTGTGACCTTTGATACCGTCTTCAAAGCCCGGGATCATACGACCCTGGCCCATCGCCAGTACGAAATCAGACGCTTTACCGCCTTCGAACTCTTCGCCGTCTACAGAACCGGTGAAGTCGAGGGTAACGCGGTCTTCTGCATCC
>NZ_JBFWLF010000239.1:0-7122 GCF_050252275.1 Citrobacter sp.
AACATTCTATTATCCTTTCAAAATGCGATGCATGAAAAAACGCATGCTTCAGTAAAAACCCTTATTGAGAATGTTAAAGCTGTGAATTGGAGGCTATTACCAGAAGTGCTGGGGCCACTAGCCCTGGAACATCAAGGTTGTATTGAGGCAATAATTAATCCCAAAATCACCACTGACGCGGCATTTATTATTCTTCAAGCACTAATATCACGTACCGAACTAATGTCAGAGGGACCATATAGTATCGAGCATGATCGTTCTAAAAATCTTTTACAATATAATGAATATCTTTCCATGCTTATCAATTGTCGGACACCAGCAGAATTTAAAATGTCTGAAATTGCTAGTATTAAATTCCCTCTAAAGCTACAAAATGTACAACAAGTTGATTCCGAGTTGAGTCCTGCAGTTCAATTATGTGATGTTTTAATAGGCAGTACAATATCAGGAGTACGCGATTATTTACATGATAAATCAATGTCATTTTATTCACCTTTAAGACTATATAAAGGTAATCAGATAATCCACTTTATACCCGATATTGACTTTGAGGGGCAGCAAAAATTCAGGCGTGATGGGCAAGGCAATGAATACCTTGATTTCATCGCTGACCAATTTAATAAATTTGGAGGCTGAATATCAGTTATAGATATTAAACCTGCATATTATAAATTATTGATTATAGTTTAAAGTCCGCTCCTTGCGAAAAGTGGACTTTTAGCCCTCTGCATTTTCAGACGTCTCATTGATGATAATTGTCCGGTGTCTTGAGACCCATTCACGTCGAGAAAGTTCTCCTGCCTTGTCCCAATACTTTAAAAAATGATGAGAAAATGACACAGATGATTTTGGTAACTCGCTGAAAAAACTGAGTACAAGCAATGAACAGTTTTCTCACTTTTGAAGGTAACTTTATGAATTATATGCTCAGTTGGACGGTCTCGAAAACCGGAGTAGGGGCAACTCTACCGGGGGTTCAAATCCCCCTCTCTCCGCCACTATTCAAACACTTAGCTTACTTCCATTCAACGACACCCGTCACACTTGGTATAGTGTTGGTATACTCGCTTGGTATATTTCTCGCCTTAATCATCTTCCGATTCTCCCAAAACAGGAAGATCTAACGTCGGAGAAATCCTAACTTTGCGATCATAAACAAGAACCTGGCTTTCCGTTTTATGCCCTGAAAAGAGTTGTTTCTCTCTGCTGGATCCTTCGTAGTCAGAAATACCTTTGGCTTTAAGATCGTGAAATGTGCACTTCAGTTTCCTTCCCAGAGTAATTCCCGCAGATTCGCGTGCCGCCTCCCATAGATCGTTAAATCCACTTTTTGAATATTTTGTTCCCTTGCTACTGCATACAACCGTAGTTTCACCGCCTAACGTTCTGGCTAAAGCAATGGCATTATGCAGCCGCACAGTCCATGCCTTTATCTGCTTTGTGCCGGTCTTACCCTGTTGGATGAAAATCCCTTCATCGCTAACCTGTGACCAGCGCAATGACAGAACATCTGAAACGCGTGCAGCGCATAAATAAGCTATTTCCATACCCACGCGAAGCGCTGGCGCCGCTTCAATGTATATCGCCTGATATTCTTCATCAGTGATGTATACCTCGCGAGCTTTAAGTGTAAATTTTCGGACCCCTTTGCAGGGGTTACTTTTCACATATCCTCTTTCAAAACCCCAGCCATAAACACGAGACATGCTTGAGGTCTCCTGATTTGCCTGGTTCTTGCTTGTAATTCCGCGTTTGTCCATATAGATACGGACCTGCTCAATCTTGATGTCATCTGCTCTCATTTTTCCAAATACGGCCAGTAGTTGTTTTTGATGCTGACGATAGTCCGTTTGCGTTCTTGCTGATAGATCAGTGAACGATGGACTATCCAGAAACAGCCCCCAGAGTTTTGCGAATGTCATTACGTCATGACGTTTTGCTTTTTCTTCCTCATAACGCTGCCAGAGTTTAGATATGCTGGTATCCCTGATTTTTCCCAGTGTTACGCTGAGTTTCGTTCCTTTCGGTTTCCAGACGTAGCTGTATTTATTTTTGGTAACCCGCGGAGGCAGATGCGCGTCCTTTGGATTCTTGCGTGGTCTTCCCATAAATGGCGTCGAAGTCGGGTTCAGTTGCAACATACTCGTCAACCTTTGGTAATTCAGTCGTATTTGGTGCCAGATTCCGACGCAGAACAATCGGCCTGTTCTTCCCGTCTGTAGTAAATGGGATCCCATGGCAACGCAGCTGGCGCTGTTGTTCTGTATATCGTCTGTAACCCGTTATTTCTGCAATTTCCGCTGGTGACAGTGTGAGTTCATACATGGCTATCACCTCAGATAGCCAGCCGGTAAAATTTAACCGGCTGGTGGTCGTTATTCTGAATATCAAAAATCAGTTTGCAGTCAGACGCTGCCAGATTGCTGACACGTATTTGACCTGATGTCGGGCATCAGAAAGCGCGTTGTGCATGTCTCCTTCAAACGGGATGTCAAAGCGTGGATTGATACCCACAGATTTACCCAGTTCGACCATGGTCCTTACATCCCTGTCATTCCAGTACGGAATAGGGAAGGGGGTGTCTGTTAACGCAAACGCACGACGAAGAATGACGTTATCAAAAGAGCATCCGTTACCCCATATCTGAACTGTGTGGCTACCGTTAGCAGCGTTTTTAGCTATGAAGTCAGCCAGAAGTTCGAGGGTTTCAAGCAGCCCCATTGCATCATCAACAAGAATTGCAGAACGAGCTTCCGGGGATTGTTTTAACCACCACTCGATTGTCGACGCATCAGGTTTCATGCCAAACGACATAGATGATTCAAGTCGGACGACCTGGTAAAACTCGGCGCCAGTGTTGCCAGAAGAAGGATCGAAAAATACGCCACCGATAGAAACTATTGCGGCATCAGGACCGCAGCCCATAGTTTCCATATCCACCATTAAGTGAGAATAAAGTTTGTCAGACTTTTGTTCAGTAATTTGATGAACGGATTCATTATTTACCGCATCTGTTTGTTCACCAGAAGCATCAGCGCTTTCATCTGGCATAGTTGTTGTTTCGCCCTGAGACACTTCAGTACCAGCCTGGGCTTCATCGTTGACAACCTCTTCCATCTGCACATCACTGGCGGCTTCCTCGTTCTTATCTGATTTGATTTTTTCTGCAACTGACCGCTGGCGAACCTGATCGACAACAGATAATGGTTGCGCCGGTGGCGTGTTAACCAGGCTGTCTATGGAAAAGACACCATTGCCGTGGTTTTCGATGTTCGGTTGCTCAGCGCGGGACCGGGCTTCAGTGCCGAGTTTGTTACCAACAAAGGCATATTCTTCGCCCACCCCATCAGGGATCGTGGTTTCATTTTTACCGTTGATGGCATCGTGAACCGCGTCAAGGGTTACCGATGCAGAGTTAATCTGACGGGAAGCCGCAAGAGTGTCAGCAGTCGGCTTTTCGTGATTGCTTTCTGTCAGGTTCGCGCTGATGTATCGGCGCAAACTGTCCGGGAAGTTATGAACGTTTTCACCAGCACCGCGAATGAGTGCAAAGATTGCAGCCCTTGAATAGTCAAGAACACCTGGAGTGGCGCGAAGAGCAGAGGACCATTCTTTCCACGGACTCTCTTTTTTAGTAATGATCTCTTTAGCGCGTCGATGGATGGATAGCGGTATATTGTAAATATCAAAATCCATCGGCAATGTGGCCGCGGCAATTTCGTAATCCAGCGTTTCCAAGGTGTGAATGTAGTCAGGGTTTCGGTCAGTCTTAATTCCACCTCCTGCGTTAGCGCCACCGGAAGTTCTCTGGATGCAGGACAGACGATTACCGTTAGCCCACTCCTTCGTTAGAAGCCCGCGGTCAATATGTTCCGTATTAAACCAGGCATTAAGGAACTGAATAACGCTTGCCAGTTCTGGCGTTTTTCTGTCGACAGGGAATACTGTTTTTACCGAAATCACTGCCTTCCAGATATCAACTTCATTGGCTTTCTTGAATGGTTCAACATTCTCTGCCGCGAGCAGAAGGTTCTGGATATATGAATTATCCTGATCCAGTTCCAGGGCGATAATTTCTTTTTTCTGCTCTTCGTCGACGTGATACATATACTCACCGCCGCCAATGTGCTGCGCCAGTACGCGATGTCGGAATGACATGGTCGGTACAGCCGTTAACTTTGGGTATTCTGGGTGAGAGTCTTCCCCTTCAGTAAAATCCTGCTCGTGTTGAATATTTTCATTAACTTCGGGGACCGCATCATTGGCTGGTTGTTCGCCTGCTGTCAGTACGGTAGATTCTGGCTCTGCTGGTGCTTCGGCTACCACTATTTTTTTCCAGGTTAAACCATCCTCGCCAAGCACGTAACGATCACACCATGTGTCATCCAGCGTACCTTCTTCAGGCAGATCGTCGACAACAAACCAGTTAGTGCGTATTGGCAACTGGTGGTCAGCACCACGTCCAACTTCGATCCCGGAATCTTCCAGAAGGTTGAGAATTTCGCGTTCAGCGCGCGAGTCAGATTTTGCAGAGAACCAACAAAAGAGGCTTTTTGAGTCAGTCGCTTTGGCTTTGGCTTTGATGATATACGCATATGTGTTCATTGCGTTCGGGCTCCTTAAGGTTGTAAGATACCCGGCAGCTGATGATTGCCGCCTGTGGTAGTGGTCATTGGTCAAAACTCGTTCCGGAAAGCTTTGGTCGGCTGACCGGGTACTTAACCCGCCTTGCGCGGGTTTTGTGCTTTATGGGGTCGGGGATTTTTCCTGCGACAGCTGCGCGACGGGGACCCATTCAAGAGCATTCAGCACAGGTTCGAACGAATCCGGCGTGTGCGTAACGGCGCGAACGACATCAGCAACGCTGGGGTTAATTTTTTTGAGATGGTATCCACCACCGGCACCGAGTTGGCTGGTAACAATGTCGCTGCGGCGAAGCCTTGAAAAAATCTGTTCCAGGTAGGATACAGACAGCTTTGTTTCTTTATTGATGGAGGCAACAGACACGGGTTTCCCGCAGTACATCCTGTTCAGGACTGCCACGGTCTGGACAGATGCCACAACACGTTTCATTCCGAATTCCATTACGCATCCTTAGTCGGTTCACGACCGTAACCGGGGTTATCCCTGAGAGCATTCTGTAAAACAGGGATCGCCTCGCTGTGTGGCAACGTCAGTGCCAGTTTGATTGCCGTTGCGAATGTTTCGGCAATCAGTTCGAATTTTCTGGCCAGTTGAGCCGTCTCATCGAGCTGTTCGCCAATCGCTTCCATTTCAAAGTTGTGTTCCGTCCAGGCTTCCCCCAGAACGTCATCTTCCACTTCATCACGCAGGGCTTCTTTGACTTCGAGGACAGGTAAAATACCAATAAGTTGCTCTGCAGGTGCGGTACTGAATCTCAATGCCAGTTCGTTTGCTGACATAAAAGCCTCCAGAAAAAGGCCCGCCACGGGACGGGCAAACTAGATTCTCAACTTAACCAGAACAGGTCTTCGTCTCCTGTTTGGTTACGATGGCAGTATTACCATCACGATGCCCCGTGCACTGAGCATCAGGCTGGCAACAGCCATTGGTCAAAACTCGTTAAAAAAATGCGGAAGGCTGTTGGTCGTCAGCCCGAATAATTGCATCAACGGGATAGCAATTTGTAACACTACTTTGCTCACTTGCTGCCGACAGACACTCTCTTTCACTTCCATAAACACCAAGGACGGCTTCCTGGTAATCACCGTTTGCCATGACGATAGTCAGAACTAATGCGTACAGCGTTTCCATCAGTGTGTCCCCGCTGGTACAAGATTCGGTTCGATGGTGCGTGAGGCAAATGGGCGGCGAATATTGCGCAGATTCCCCTGCGGTTCGTGCCAGTAGATGCCGTCGAGGTAGTTGTATGAAACTTTCCATGCTGCGCCGGTGCGGATGTTTCGCATTGGAACAGCGCACCCGTTGTTAGGAACTACGCTGGTGGATTTCATGACAGAGCCTCTTTAAATTCTGCAAAACTGAGTGCTTCCTCGCCCTCGGCGAGACCTTCAAAGTATTCCTCGTATGCTTTTTCCATCTTTATTCTCTCTGCCTTATCGCCGGCCAGCGGAACGGTTAAAACCTGCTGCGCATTTCTGTTTGTCATCTCATCCGGTGTTTCGTATGCCGCCGGCAGCTACTTCGTGGGCGTCCTGCCTGGATGACTGTCTTTGCGTTGGGAATAGTATTATCGATTGAATCGATATATGTCAAATTAAATCGATATGTTGAGGCGTGAAGATTTTGCCGATTAGTTTATCGGATTGATTTTTCTTTATTTATGGGAGGGTGACGGTAGGTGGTTACTCGTTACTTGGTATTATTTTCCGTTTTTTTAGATAGGCTGTAGCAACATCGTCAAGCTCTTGCAGGCGCATTTGGATCAACTCAATAATCTTTTCTTTTTCATCATCAGTAGGTAAAAGCTCAAATTGTTCAAGAAGTTTTTGTTCCTGAATAGACTGAGGTTGTCGCTTTTTTTCTGACATGATCACAGGTATATCGTCTGCTTCAGTTTCTTCGAGAAAAAACCAATAAAGCGGAAAGCCTGTGGCGGATTGTAGCTGATCAAGGATGTCGGCTCTTGGAAGTATATTGGAATTACACCAGCCATTGACCGACTGGGCTTTAACTCCCAATCTACGTGCAAGTTCTGATTGAGAGATTCCAAGCTCTTGGATTGCTTTTTGTAGTCGCTTTCCGAAGTTCATATTCCTAGCCCGCTCAAAAACATACCTACGATTATACAGATTTTATCTGTAGCTAAACCTATCGATATAATTTGACGATATCGATTTAATTTGATTTACTTCCTGCATGTTCACTCAACGGGATATGCCAATGAAGACCTCTACTCAAAAGAAAATGTTAGCAATATGCAGTCAGGCTGAACTGGGGCGTCGCCTTAATCGTCGAGCCCAAACAGTTAATGGATGGTTCAAGAATAAGGTACCAGGCGAACTTGTTGTGCGAGTTTCAAAAGCCGTCGATTGGCAGGTGACGCCACACGAGCTGAGGCCAGATCTTTACCCAAACCCAGCTGATGGTTTGCCACAAGAAGGGGCCTAACTATGCACTCTGTAACTTACTCTCATCATA
>NZ_JBFWLF010000240.1:0-7045 GCF_050252275.1 Citrobacter sp.
TTTCAATGTCCCGGAAAGGATACTCGTCAGGCGTATTCAATAATAACACGCGGATGTTATTGTTTTTCCTGCTCAAAGTATCTTGCCAGTAATGGATGAGCTTTTTATCCGCTTCCATCATATCGACTAAAACAATGCAGCTGGAAGAGATATCATCCAGAGAACGCTGAATATTATGCAGTTTTCCGGAGAGGGCCAGAGATTGTTTTAAATGCTGCAATAATGCTGTAGCTTGCAGGGATGGTTTGGTGATCAACAATAATGTATGACCATGAATACTATGGAATTCATTAAACATGATGAAACCCCACTTTTTTAGTCGCACATCTGACAGTTGCCTGCAGAAATGAGGCACCAGAAGTACTGACAGATGTTGCACTGCTGTGTGTAGTAAAATAAGAATCAGCCCGAACGGGGCAAATATTAATACAAATGAACTACAACTGATTTCAATCTAGCCATTACAAATCTTAAAGCAAGTGTTAAACATGTAACGGAATGTAAAAATATATATTAATTTGTTATCTTAAGGCTTTTTTTAAGTTTAGATTTGATAGTAAAGTTGTACATCCAGCCGTTATTGCACAGATTTAAAAAATCATACAAATTATATTAATTAATTGAATTTAAAGTAATAAACACAATTCGCTCTGGTGCTTCATCAGTGTGGTAATTGCTCAGTGATGACATTCGCCGGCGTCGTGCATTTTGATGACGAAAAAAACGAGGCTTGTCACGACTTGATCATCTCTCTCTTCTTCGAGCGTACAACATAGCCTGGAAAGTCCACTTTACAGCCTGCTGACTGACGGCGAGAAAAAGCACTACCGATAATCGTGAAGAAAATAAAATAAGCGCAAATAACAGGCTATTCCTGCCCTGTTTAGTACTTTGGTGTGAGCGAAAATATAAAAATACCACTGGCGGGTGAGTTATTTAAAATGTTTCCGCAGACATACTCTTCATCGTAACGCGGCGTTAACAAATTACGTTTAGCGTTAACAGGAAAATTGATGAGAACGTTATTTTCTCGATGTGCGACCAGGTCCAGGGTGACAACATGAAAAACAAATTGTTATTTATGATGTTAACAGTACTGGGTGCGCCTGGAATTGCTTCCGCAACAAGTTATGATTTAGCGCATTCCGAATATAACTTTGCGGTAAATGAATTAAGTAAGTCTTCATTTAATCAGGCAGCCATTATTGGTCAAGTGGGCACGAATAATAGTGCAAAGATGCGCCAGGAGGGCTCTAAACTTTTGTCGGTAGTTTCACAAGAAGGTGGAAGTAACCGGGCCAAAGTTGACCAATCAGGAGCTTATAATTTTGCGTATATTGCTCAGTCGGGTCATTCCAATGATGCCAGTATATCGCAAAGTAATTACGGTAATACTGCGATGATTATCCAGAAAGGTTCTGGAAATAAAGCAAATATTACTCAGTATGGTACGCAAAAAACAGCAGTTGTAGTGCAGAGACAGTCGCAAATGGCAATTCGCGTTATTCAACGCTAATCCATTGACGACGCTTAAATCAATCCGATGGGGGTTTACCATGAAACTTTTACAAGTGGCAGCATTTGCAGCAATCGTGGTTTCTGGCAGTGCTCTGGCTGGTTCTGTTCCGCAATGGGGCGGCGGCGGTGGTGGCGGCGGCGGGAGCAGCTCCGGCCCGGAATCGACCCTGAGCATTTATCAGTCAGGAGTCAATAACGCCGCGCTTGCGCTGCAAAGCGACGCTCGTAAATCTGATACGACCATTCATCAGAATGGCTTTGGTAACGGCGCAGACGTGGGCCAGGGCTCAGATAACAGCACCATCGATCTGACTCAAAACGGCTTCAAAAACAACGCCACCATCGATCAGTGGAACGGCAAAAATTCGGACATTACTGTGAGCCAGTATGGTGGACATAACGCCGCACTGGTGAACCAGACTGCGTCCGATTCCAGCGTTCTGGTGCATCAGGTTGGTTTTGGCAACAACGCCACCGCTAACCAGTACTAATTCAGTTTATGTGCTGACGATAAACAGGGCGAAAGCCCTGTTTTTTTTCGGGAGGACATCATGAACACCTTATTACTCCTTGCGGCGCTCTCTAATCAGATAACGTTTGCAACCACCCAGCAAGGCGACATTTACACGATTACGCCGCAGGTCACCCTGACACAACCCTGTGTGTGCCAGGTGCAAATTTTAGCCCTTCGTGACGGCGTGGCGGGGCAAAGTCAGTCACGACAGAAAAAGACCCTTTCTCTACCCGCTAATCAGGCCATTGATTTGACCAGACTCAGTTTAAATATCTCTGCACAAGACACCGTCAAAATCGTGGTTACGGTTTCTGACGGCCAGTCGCTGCATTTATCGCAACAATGGCCGCCCTCTGCGAAACCGTCATAACTGACTGACAATTAATGCGTCGATGCTGGCAGAAGCGAGGTGGCTGAACTATGTATAGAGTGACGCGGAATGCGTGACTCCCGGGCCTGTCGCCGTCAGGGAATACATCACCCCCTCAAGGATGAATACTCATTGAGGAAAGCATCATGCTGTTACCTGTCACGCGTAAAACAAGCCTTCCGCTGCTCGCGCTTCTTGCCCTGTTTTCTTTTACCGCAATGGCGGATGCGGGAGGACAGGGCGGGGTGATTCATTTCACCGGTCAAATCGTAGAACCGCCCTGCAATGTGAGTCTGGAGCAACAGCGCCTTGCAATGTCGTGCTTTAACACGGGGCGCACGCAAACCCGCTATTACTCACCCCAGGAACTGCTAAAAGCACCACAACACTTCAAGCAGATCGCCGCAGTTAACTTGCACTATCTGGATGAGAAGAAAAAACTGGCGGTGATGGACATCAGCTACCGCTAAACAGGTCATTCAGACAAACAGACGAAAAAAGCGATTTCAGGGTATCCCCTGCTGTACACTTACAGAATAGAGTGACGCAAGGAGGTTCTATGGAATCGCGTATTCATGTTATCCAGGGGGATATCACCACGGTCGCGGTTGATGTCATCGTCAATGCCGCAAACGCCTCGCTGATGGGAGGCGGAGGTGTTGATGGGGCAATCCATCGCGCTGCGGGCCCCGCCTTACTGGAAGCCTGCATGAAAGTCAGACAGCAGCAGGGCGAGTGCCCGACGGGCCATGCGGTGATCACGCTTGCCGGAAACCTCCCCGCTAAAGCGGTCATTCATACCGTCGGCCCGGTCTGGCGTGGCGGCGAGCATAACGAAGCGCAACTGCTACAGGATGCGTACGTTAATAGCCTGAATCTGGCGCTGGCCAATGGCTACGCGTCCATTGCCTTTCCGGCAATCAGTACCGGAGTTTACGGCTATCCACGAGCCGCCGCCGCTGAAATTGCGCTGAAAACCGTTTCGGAATTTATTACCCGCCGCGCTTTGCCTGAGCAGATATACTTTGTCTGTTATGATGACGAAACAACCCGACTCTACCAGCGTCTACTTACCCAACAAGGCGATGAATGAGCTGACTCGCCTCGCCCGCGCCACGCGTCCTCTGTGCGACAATCACCCCGGAGAGTGCGGCATTCTTGCGCTCGATAACAGTCTGGACGCCTTTGCCGCCCGTTACCGGCTGGCGGAAATGGCGGAGCGCACGCTGGATGTTCAGTACTATATCTGGGAAGACGACATGTCCGGGCGACTGCTGTTCGCTGTTCTTCTGGCGGCGGCGAAACGTGGTGTCCATGTGCGCCTGTTGCTTGATGACAACAACACGCCAGGGCTGGATGACACTCTGCAACTGCTCGATGCCCATCCCAACATTGAAGTTCGCCTGTTTAATCCTTTCTCTTTTCGCATGCTACGGATGCTGGGTTATCTGACCGATTTCGCCAGGCTAAACCGACGGATGCATAACAAAAGCTATACCGCAGACGGTGTTGTCACCCTGGTGGGCGGGCGAAACATTGGCGATGCCTATTTTGGCGCGGGCGAGGAGCCGCTGTTCTCCGATCTGGACGTGATGGCCATCGGACCCGTCGTCAGGGAGGTTGCTGAGGATTTCGAACGCTACTGGCATTGCGCGTCGGTTTCGACGTTGAAATCGGTACTGGCACTCTCCGAGCAAGAGATCACCGAACGCATTGAGCTACCCGACGCCTGGTACAACGATCCCATCACCCGTCGATATCAGCATAAACTGAAAACCAGCCCGTTTATGACCCATCTCGATCGCGGAACGCTACCGCTTATCTGGGCGAAGACCCGGCTGTTAAGTGACGATCCCTTAAAAGGCCAGGGGAAAGCGCAGCGCCACTCTTTACTGCCACAACGACTGTTTGACGTGATGGGGTCGCCGACGGAGCGGATTGACATTATTTCTGCCTATTTTGTCCCGACCCGTGCAGGCGTCGCGCAGTTGCTGAAACTGGTGCGTAAAGGCGTCAAAATTGCGATTCTCACCAATTCATTAGCCGCCAATGATGTCGCGGTGGTACATGCTGGTTATGCGCGCTGGCGGAAGAAACTACTGCGTTATGGTGTCGAGCTCTATGAACTAAAGCCGACGCGTGAACGTCAGGTGGTACTGCACGACAGGGGGCTTACGGGGAACTCCGGTTCCAGCCTGCATGCCAAAACGTTCAGTATTGACGGGCGTAAGGTGTTTATTGGTTCACTGAATTTTGATCCCCGTTCCACGTTGCTGAACACGGAAATGGGATTTGTGATTGAAAGCGAGACGCTGGCGACGCTTATCCATAACCGGTTCATTGAGAGTCAACGCGATGCGGCCTGGCAATTACGCCTCGATCGCTGGGGGCGAATTAACTGGGTGGATCGGCAGCAGGACGAAGAACTGGTGTTAAAAAAAGAACCCGCCACAGGATTCTGGAAGCGGGTTCTGGTGCGACTGGCGACGCTATTGCCTGTCGAGTGGCTGCTTTAACGTGGTCGCGGGCATTAGCCGGTCACTTTTTTGCTTTGTTCCTGTCTGACCGGTGGTTTGCCGGAGAACAGGAATTTAAGCAGCGGAATGCGCAAATGAATCTCATACAATACCAGTGCGATGCCAACCACAAAGATCAGCCCGCAGATAAAGCCCAACAGATTCGAGGTAATATGTGGCGTAATATAGGCGCCGAAAAACAGTGTTAAGGGATGGTGTACCAGATAAATAAACAGTGACGCATTCACAAAATAGGTGACGCGGGCTGACTGGAAATTGAGTAAACGGTGGCCGAGAGAAAACACCACATTGACCATCCATAATCCTAGCACCATGGTGATGACATATTCCGTTTCGTACATCCAAGCATCGCCACTGCCGTAACGCTGATTCAGCAAATAGGCGATGAAAGCAAAAGCCGCCGCCAGCGTACATCCCCGGGAAGGGGTGGTGAAAAGCGCTTTAAGCTCGGGTGAGATAAAGGCCAGCGCACCCAGCATAAAGAAAGGCACATAAAAAAGCGTTTGCATCACCACGAAATTAAACAAGCCGTCGCTGAGAATGGGTGGGTAAACAATGAACAGCGTCCGCCGTATCACCGCATAACCAATACCCAGTAAGAAGAAGATGAACGTCAGTTTGCCCATCGACACGGCGGCCAGCCGTTTTTTTTCCGCTTTCTCCAGGTTTTTTCGCATCCGGGTAAATATCCACAGACTGACGGTGGTTAATACCACCAGAACCAGTAAAAACCAGAGATGAGAAATTAATTCCCAGGCCAGCGTGTTGTATTTTTCATACAGTGAGAGCGTCTGCCAACTGTCGGCTTTTCCTTTGACGTATTGCAGCATAATAAATTGCGGCAACGTCAGCAGGGGAATAGCCGTAAGCATCGGAATGCCTACGCGCTCAACGCGTACTTTCCACCAGCGTTTCAATGGATAACGCAGGAATAACATGTACGAAAAATAACCGGAAATAACGAAAAAGACCTGCATCCGGAATGAATGGATAAAATCGTTAAACAGAGTCAGCCACCATGAGGGCTCGGCGCTGTTCACATGCCAGGTATGGCCGGAATAGATCAATGAGATATGGAAGGGAATACCCAACAACATCAGCCAGGCGCGGATGGAGTCAAGAAAATATTCACGCTGTGCGGGTACGGGATTCATAAAGGTTTTCGTATTCTCAGATTCTCAGACTAATCGTCTTATCGGTAAGGCGTTTACTCGTTACAGTCGGTGGCAACCCTACACCAAGTACAACGACCTGTCTCCAGGATAAGCACGCAAAGTGAAAAAGGGCCCGGCGAGGCGTCTAAACCATGAGCCAGCGTGCTGAACAATGCAGGGATTCAGTTGTCCTAATGCCTGATTATCCATTAAAATAGATCGGATCGATATAAGCACACAAAGGGGGAAGTGCTTACTAATTATGAAACATAAACCACAAATGATGAAAATGCGTTGGTTGGGTGCGGCAGTCATGTTAACGCTGTACACGTCGTCGGCCTGGGCCTTCTCCATCGATGATGTTGCAAAGCAAGCTCAATCCTTAGCCGGTAAAGGCTATGAGGCGCCAAAAAGTAACTTGCCCTCCGTTTTCCGCGACATGAAATATGCGGACTATCAGCAGATCCAGTTTAATCGCGACAAAGCATACTGGAGCAATCTCAAGACCCCATTCAAGCTCGAGTTCTACCACCAGGGTATGTACTTCGACACGCCGGTCAAAATCAATGAAGTCACGGCAACTACGGTTAAAAGAATCAAATACAGCCCGGACTACTTCAATTTCGGCGACGTTCAGCATGATAAAGACACGGTAAAAGATCTCGGCTTTGCGGGTTTCAAAGTGTTGTACCCGATCAACAGCAAAGACAAAAACGATGAAATCGTCAGCATGCTTGGCGCAAGCTACTTCCGCGTCCTGGGGGCCGGTCAGGTGTATGGCCTTTCTGCGCGCGGTCTGGCTATTGATACCGCGCTGCCTTCAGGTGAAGAATTTCCCCGCTTCCGTGAGTTCTGGATCGAACGTCCGAAACCAACTGACAAGCGCCTGACGATTTATGCCTTACTGGACTCTCCGCGTGCGACCGGTGCCTATCGTTTTGTGATAATCCCT
>NZ_JBFWLF010000241.1:0-7024 GCF_050252275.1 Citrobacter sp.
CTGACTCTTCTACAACGACTTCAGTTTCAGGTTCTTCGATGGGGGCTGGCACGGATTCCGGTGCAGACACCGTTGCGGGTGCAGGCACAGGTGCCGGAGTGGCAGCCATCGCGCGAGAAAGAATGCCCTCGCCAGGTCTGGCGATCACTTTATGCGCGACCAGGCCATCTTGCTGTTCAGCGAGATGAGCACCGGTGATAATGGCAGACTGTACTGATGCCACATCACCGGTGATCTTGATCACCGTCCAGCCTGAACCGTTGGTTTTTTCAAGGCCAACCAGCGTGATGGAAGCCGCTTTCGCCATGGCATCTGCGCAACAGATGGCTAATGCCAGACCACTAACTTCGAGTAATCCCAGTGATTGCTTCACGCTGTGCTCCTTTTCGATAATGCTCAGGCCGATTTTGGTAAAATAGCCTCAACGTCGCTGTGCGGACGCGGGATAACGTGGCTGGATTTCACCTCACCCACGACGCTTGCTGCCGCGCAGCCTGCATCAACGGCGGCTTTAACGGCGCCGACGTCACCGCGAACCATGACGGTCACCAGGCCGGAGCCGATTTTTTCGTAACCGACCAGTTGCACGTTGGCGGATTTCACCATGGCATCTGCGGCTTCAATCGCGCCGACCAACCCTTTTGTTTCAACCAGACCCAGTGCGTTATTCATACTGCAATTCTCCTGTGGATTAAGCATTGAGATCCCGGAAGGGGATCCCTTTGACTAACCTTGCCGCGTTGTTTCCAGTACTTCGCCGGTCAAGGCTGTTTTGGCGATACGTCAGCGTAAAAAGCGGCGCTGAAGTGGGTAAATTCTTGTAGTGCACGACCAGGGTTTCTTCATTGCAGGCGATGCCGACCAGCAGCGGAGACTGGCGGGCCGCCTGCCATGCGCTCTGAACGACTTCTCCCGCCGCCTGGTTTTGAATCACAAACGGAATGCCTTCTTCTTCAATGCCGAGCAGCACCTCTTTCCAGACTAAAAGGCAGTCGCCGATAGTCGAAATCACAATGGCAGGCGTGGTGACGCTACTGTCCATGGGCAAACTCCTTATGCCAGGAGAGGATGAGCCCCGTCGCCACTGCGTTTCGCGGGCCTTCGGTGCCGCGAATGTTTCCGCGTCCGGCCACCAGGCGATAATGCGCCAGGGCGTCCGTCACCAGTTGCGGCACTTCAAAGTCCAGCGAGGAGCCACCGACCAGGACGACAAACGGAATATCGCGGATATTGCCCGTCGGGCTAACCTGTCGCAGTGCGCGCAGGGCGTTGGTGACAAACACGCGCTCTTTGGCGCTGCGGCGAATGGCGCGAACTTTCTCCAGCGCGAGATCGCCGGGCAGGGGCACCAGTTCATCCGGCTTGACCACACAGACGCGGGCAAACACCGCAGGGGGAAGTGGCGTCGGGAAGAATTGAACGCTACCGTCTTCGTGGCGCAGATGGAAAAGGCTTTCGACTTTGGCTAACGGATACTTTTTGATCTCTTCCGCCAGATAGCGGTCATCAAGTCCCAGCTCCCGGGCGATGATCATGGTAACCATGTCGCCAGCCCCGGCGAGGTGGGTGGCGATAATTTCGCCTTTGGGATTGATAATGGAGGCGTCGGTCGAGCCCGCGCCTAAATCCAGAATCGCCAGCGGACGCGTGGTACCTGGCGTGGTGAGCGCGCCCAGAATTGCCGCTTCGGCTTCTGCTCCGCCAACCTGTACATCCACGTTCAGCTTTTCTTTGATTTCGCTGGCGATCATTGCCATCTGCAGACGGTCTGATTTCACCATCGAGGCGATACCGACAGCCTGCTCAAGAGAAAACTCACCGGCCAGTCCACCGGTGACACTGACCGGAACGGAGGTATCTACGGCCAGTAAATCCTGGATAAAAATTTCGTTGCTTGGCTTATTGGTCAGTTCCGCCATTGTCTGGCGAACGTGTTCCAGCATACCGCCAATATTGGTACCCGCTTCACCGGTAACGTTGTCCAGTTTCGGGCATTCGCCAACTGCTTTCATAATGGCATCGGCGCCTGCCGCGACATCAACGCGTAGCGTGCGCCCTTGGGACTGCAGTTCAATGTTTCCGGCAGGAATGGCGCGTGCTTTAACATCGCCTGACGGGGTTTTCACCACCACGGCGGAACGGTTGCCAATCAGCGCTCGCGCCATCGGGACAATGTTTTTGGTCTCGTCCGCATTGAGATTAAACACCGTCGCGATGCCATAAGGATTTGACAGCGTTTCGATGACTTTACCGGGCACGGCGACCTCAATGGCGGCCAGCATTCCGAGCGGGATACGGTCGATGTACAGCACTTCGTCAACGATGGGCAGGGGTTTTTCCAGTCGGTTACTGACCAGAACGCCATCGTCCTGTTGCAAAATGACACCGGTTAACTGGTAACCGGCACGGACAGAGGCGTTAATCATGGTGGCGACATCAGCGAAATCGAAAGCAGATGACACCACCAGAATTAACGGGGTATCCGCCGGTCGGGTGAGTAACTCTTCCGGCGTGATAGTGATCCCCACACCCAGACCGACGCCGCCCGGTGTTTTCGGGTTATGACCGATCATGGTGGATTCGGTGATGATGGTTTCCGTGATGGTTTCCATCGCGACATCACCAATCACCGGGGTGGCTTCGTTGATACGGATAAGCGAGATATCGCTGACATTGATGCCTGCACGGTTAGCCGCAAGCGTGAGCGCCTCCTGAATCCCAAACACATTACGCAATGTGCCTTTTATCCCGGTGGTTTCTGCCAGCGCGCTACCGGTAATGGTGAGCGCGCCAGTGTCATCCAGCGTCGCCAGCGCGACTTCTGTGGATGAGTTGCCGATATCAATGCCAGCTATATATCTCATGACCTTTCCTTAGTCGTCGCCTTTCAGCTTCTTACGCTCGACGTACAACACCGCCGCTTCACGAACAAACGCGGCGCAGATTTTGGCCTGATAGCGGTTTTCAAGATCGTCCGCGATCGCGAGCAGTTCTTCTTTCGTTGAACGATAAGGACGCAGGGCGTTATAGATCTCGAGAATGCGATCGTCCGGCACCGCCGTCAGTTCTGCGGCGCGCTCAAAGTTCATCGCCAGGCGGTCACGTCCGGCATCTTTGGCAATAGCCGCCTGAATGCGCAGCGTTTCCGGTGTGATACGCATATCCTGCGCGGTCACTTTGTTGCTCAGAACGTTTTCGAGGGTGAATTCATCCAGCGTTTTGTTGGTAGCCGTTTTAACCCACTCAGGGTGCTTACTGGCGAGCGGATAGTCGGTCACTTTGGCGGTCTGGGTCGTAGTGCCCGAAGCTGCTGCCGGGGCAGATGTGTCGCCCTGCAGGCTGTTCATGCGGCTCAACACATCCCGAACCATCGATTCAATTGCATCGGTATTCATAAAGGGATCCTTATTAAAGCGCCACGCGCAGTTCCTGCGGGTTTTTGCCCGTCACGACGTACTTCGTCTCTTTAATGTGCAAGATGGCGGATTTAGCCTGATATTTCGGGCGCGCCATCTGGTCGTTCAGCGTCGGGACCGGCTGCGGTGATTCACGCTTGGCATAACGCGCGGCGTTTTTACCAATCTGGCGATAGGTTTCCAGCGTCAGCAGCGGAGCCTGCGGGAACAGCTCCAGGTTGGACAGCGGCGGCAGTCCCTGTTGATGGATGACCGTCGTGCCTTTTGACTGGATGCCGATAGAGATGCCGGAACCACTCAGACGGTTACCCTCAACGGCCACGAACGCCACGTCGGATGATTTAAAGCAGCGAATTACACGCGCTTTAATACCTTCCTCTTCAATCCCGGCAATCACTTCGCGCAGAATGTTTTTATGAGGCAGACCGACGATGTTCACGGTCTGAGAGAGGCCAAACGCCGGGCCGACCGCAATAATCACTTCATCCTGTTGCGTGCCCTGTTTCGCCTCGCCAATTTCCGTCAGGAAACTGTCACCGGCCGGTGCAGCAGGCGCGGTTGACGTTCCCGGTGCACGAAATGAGACGGGCTTATCGCTGGTCTGCATTTCGGACAGCACGTCTTCGATAATCTGGCGCAGCAATTTTTCATTAATTTCCATTGTTCACCCCTTAGCCAAGCTCGTTGGGATCAAGTGCGCCAGGGATGTTTTTAATTTCTTCCCAGCGTTCGCCTTGCAGGCGATAACCTGTTGCCGGACCGGCATAATCGTTGACGTCATTGACGGCAGAGAGCACTTGTCCATCGCCGACGATGATGGCGGAGGTATGCAGATAGTCCCCGGTTAACTTGGCCTTCTGGATGTTGAGCATGTCCTGCGCGACATCGGTAAAGCCGCCCTGAGCCAGCGCTTTCACCACTTCCAGACCGTTGCGGTTCTTATTGATGATTTCCTGCGCAAACTTGATGTCCTCAACGATGTTACGTTCAGGCATATCTTTCGAACCGTGGGCGTAGGTTGCGGCTTCAACTTCTTCATCCGTAATGGGCGGCAGCCCCATGCCAGCGAAAACCGCCTGCAGAGCGCGCGCTGCTTTGTTACGAATGGCGATAACGTCTTCTTCACGTACCGGACGCAGACCACCGTCCACTTTCAGGTCGCGCTGGATAACGTTGTAGTCATCAAAGTCTTCCGCATCTTCGTTGGAGCCCGCGAACATGTTGTCGTAGTTCGGCACGGCGGAATAACCGGAAGAGATAAAGTCGGTCCCCGGCAGGAACTGCATCAGCAGACGCGCGGTACGACGCATATCGGAGTGGGTAAAGGTCTGGTCGTTACTGGAGGCGCATTCCAGATCCAGCGAGGAACAGATCAGGTTTTCTGCCAGTACCGCACGAATTCCTGATGGCACTGCGGACGGAACGCCGATGCAGCTTACGGAGCCGTTTTGCAGACCCTGTACGCCTGCCGCTTTGGTGATGTAAATGCAGCGCGCTTCGAGATACAGCATGGATTTGCCCTCGGCATAACCCATCTGTACTTCAGAACCTGAACCGGAAGTGAAGCGCATTTTCAACCCACGCGAAGCGTAAGAAGAGGCGAGGAAACCTTTTGACCACGGCGTGTCGTCGCCGTCAGTAAAGACCGGTTCGGTACCGTAGACGGAAATGGTTTCGGCGTAGCAGGTGTGTCCCAGCATACCGAGCTTCAGTTCGGTTGCCTCTTCCAGTGAACACTGGGTTAACACGCCGGGGCGGCCCACCTGGGAACCGACGAGCAGCGCAATGGCGTTGAATGGGGCATAACGCGCCACAGCTACTGTGGTCTCCTGCTCATCAAATCCGCGCCATGCACCTTCTGCGGCGTCGGCCGCAATCTGTACCGGGTTATCTTTGACGTTGGTGACGTGCGCCTGTTGGGATGGCGTGCGACGCGCGCGCATCTTTTGCATCGCCATCATCATCTCAACCACGTTCATGTGCGAAACCACTTCGACAATTTTTGCCGGGGTCATCGCCGTGGTCAGTGGCACAATGTCGCGACGTTTTACGTTAGGATCGCACAGCATGTTAGCGAGTTTTACGGAGTCCATCGCCATCACTTCTTCTGCGCGCGCCAGGTTGATGCCGTAACGGGCAATGAAGTGGTCAATCAGGTCAAACTGGCTGACCGATTTGCCATCGAGTTCGGTGACGGCGCCGTTAACGATTTTAATCGACGGCTTGGGATCGTTCGGGCTTTCCATCGCAATGAAGCCTTCTTCGATCCACTCCTTAACGAATCCGTCCTGATTGACAGGGCGTTTCGCCAGTGCTTCAAATCTTTTCGATCTCATGAATGAGCCTCACGGAGTTCAGATATAGGACGGGCGATCGTTTTTCGGTTCAGCACCGAGGGTCGCAAGAACGGTTTTACCGATTTCTCGCGCTGAGATAACCGCCTGACGCACTGCGCCAGAATCGCCGGAGATCACCAGGATCGCTTCGTTACTGAAGCTGGTGCCATGTGCCGGAGAGCTGTAGGCCACAACTTCAACGTTCGCGGCTTTCAGGGCAGTATCTGCCATTAACACGCCGACGGAAGCCGGAGCACCCACAATCACGCCGCAGGCACGGCCAACCGGCGCACCAAACGCTTTTTCCAGCGCGTAACTGGCGCGAGCGGTGTACTGCAGTTCGATGTGTCCGGCTTCGTTGCCATACACATCACCAAAGGTGCGATCGAGTTCTTTCAGCGCCACTTCAATTCCGCGCTTAACGTCGGAAACGTCGTTACCACCGATAATGATGAGAGAACCGTGACCCGCGCCGCCTTTGGTATCGCGAGGGAGTTCAATGCTTACCACTTCGGTATTGGTGGCTTTGACCGCTTCGTCTGCCGCCATAATGTGCGGACCCGCGCCGGTACGCGCGCCCAGGATGCCAATGGAGCGATAGCGCTTCTCAAGCTTCATTGCTTCCAACAGGGCACTGTCTACGTTTGCAATCACCAGACCTACGGTGTCGCCAATCGCCGTGCCAACAAATTCCGTTAAACTGCAGCTCTTCTCTGCCATAGCCGTCTCTCGTTTTGGATGGGTTTTATCAGGGATACCCGCTTGATCAGGCGTTGCCACACGGGCAATGACCTGCGCCATGATCTGTTCAACCAGTTCATTGCTGCTCATGGGTTAATTCCCTTCGGTAAGATTTTTTCAACATCGGTATGAGGGCGTGGAATCACGTGTACGGCTTTCACTTCTCCCACGTTGCGCGCAGCAGCAGCGCCAGCATCGGTCGCCGCTTTTACGGCACCGACATCACCGCGGACGATGACGGTTACCAGCCCTGAGCCAATTTTTTCGTAGCCGACCAACATGACATTGGCTGACTTCACCATGGCATCTGCGGCCTCTATGGCTGCAGTTAAGCCTTTGGTTTCTACCATTCCTAATGCTTCTTGTTGCATAAAGACCTCGCCTGGGTTGTCCCGATATTCATGACTATAAAAAGAAGCGAGGAAAAAGAATGGCTGACTTGAAAGTCTGGGTGAAAAATTAGTGGGCTGTGAATGTGACAAACTTGCTTTTTTGTATATTATCTTTTTGTTTTTATTGGTTTTATTATTT
>NZ_JBFWLF010000242.1:0-7018 GCF_050252275.1 Citrobacter sp.
CCGCCACCCCAGGTTCCGGTTCTGACTGCGCAATGGGGATTATCGACGACAACGGCTTTACGCTGAAGACGTTCAACCCGAAACGCAAGTTCACCGAAACGTCGGCGGCGGCACATACCCTGTATGAGAAATCCGATCCGTACTTCCTGCCAGGCCCAGGCGGCGTGCTGAACCTGAAAGGGTGCAGTTTCAAAGCGGTAAACGATGGCGAAGTGTACGTCAGCGGTTCACGTCATGAAGCAACGCCGTATGCGCTGAAACTGGAAGGCGCGCGTCAGGTGGGCTTCCGTTGCCTGACCATCGCCGGTACCCGCGATCCGATCATGATTGCCAGCATCGACACCATTCTCGAAGAAGTTCAGGCCAGCGTCGCCCGCAACCTCTCGCTGAATGATGACAGCATCCGCATGACGTTCCACCTGTACGGCAAGAACGGCGTGATGGGTAACCATGAACCGGTGCAAACCGCCGGGCATGAGCTGGGCATTTTGCTGGACGTGGTCGCGCCGACGCAGGATATCGCCAACAGCGTCTGTTCGCTGGTGCGCTCTACCCTGTTGCACTACGGCTACGAAAACCGGATCGCCACGGCAGGCAACCTCGCCTTCCCGTTCTCGCCATCCGACATTCAAAGCGGACCGGTGTATGAGTTCTCAATCTATCACCTGATCGAAGCCAGCGACGCCCTGCGTTTTGACTTCCATATCGAACAGGTGACGCCAGAAGGAGTTCAGGCATGAAACACGCTATTTGCACCCTGGCGCAGGTGATTCGTTCTAAAAACGCCGGACCGTATGAACTGGTGTTAGATATTTTATTTAAAACGCGCGAAGACTATCAGCGGGTAAAACGTTCTGAGCAATTAACCCCGCAGTTAATTGCCCGCTTATATAACGTTGAACCTGATTTTATTCATCGCATCGTCTGGTTTGACCCGGCGAATGCCGTAAAAATCGTGATGCCTCGCGATATTATTTCCGGCAACGTTGGTGACAATGATGTTTATGGCGCGCAGCAGCATGCGCCGTTATTAAGTATTGAGTTCGATCTGTAACCAATAAAATACAACAACGTCCATTGGCGTACAGGATTTCGCTGTATCACTGTATTCCAGATAATTCATGCGGTTGGTCATAACCTGCGTGCGTCTGAGCTGCTGTCCTGGCTCTGGCGCACGCGACCCTACAACACTTCACAGACCAGCCTAGATCCGATGGAGTAAACATGAAGAAAATAAGTCTAACAAAAATGATCATATTAGGCCTGATACTCGGCATGATTGCCGGGGTGGCTATTAATAATATGGCATCGGCTGATACAGCAAAATCGTATGCGCAGGATATCTCTATTTTCACCACCATATTCTTACGTATGGTGAAAATGATTATCGCGCCGTTGGTTATTTCAACCCTGGTTGTCGGCATCGCGAAAATGGGCGATGCGAAAACGCTGGGGCGTATATTTTCAAAAACTTTTTTCCTGTTTATTTGCGCCTCACTGCTGTCGATTGCGCTGGGTCTGGTGATCGTCAACCTGTTCCAGCCAGGCGCGGGCATTAACTTTGTTGCCCATGACGCCGGAGCCGTGGCGGCCGTTCAGTCTGAACCGTTCACGCTGAAAGTGTTTATTTCTCACGCCGTACCGACCAGTATCGTTGACGCCATGGCGCGTAACGAAATCCTGCAAATCGTTGTGTTCTCAATCTTTCTCGGCTGTAGCCTGGCGGCGATTGGCGAGAAAGCCGAACCGATCGTGAAGGTGCTCGACTCTCTGGTTCACGTCATGCTGAAACTGACGGGTTACGTCATGCTGTTCGCCCCGTTAACGGTATTCGCCGCTATCTCCGGGCTTATCGCTGAACGCGGGCTGGGCGTGATGGTGAGCGCCGGGATCTTCATGGGTGAGTTCTACCTGACGCTGGGTATGCTGTGGGCGATCCTCATCGGCCTGTCAACGATGATTGTCGGTCCGTGCATCGGTCGCCTGACGAAAGCGATCCTCGAACCGGCACTGCTGGCATTTACCACGTCCAGCTCGGAAGCCGCGTTCCCGGGTACTCTGGATAAGCTGGAGAAATTCGGCGTCTCGTCCAAGATTGCCAGTTTCGTACTGCCTATCGGTTACTCCTTCAACCTCGTGGGTTCAATGGCCTACTGCTCGTTTGCCACCGTCTTTATCGCGCAGGCGTGCAACATTGAGCTGAGCATGGGCGAGCAAATCACCATGCTGCTGATCCTGATGTTGACTTCTAAAGGTATGGCAGGCGTACCGCGTGCCTCGATGGTGGTCATTGCCGCTACCCTCAACCAGTTCAACATTCCGGAAGCCGGTCTGATCCTGCTGATGGGCGTCGATCCATTCCTCGACATGGGCCGTTCTGCAACCAACGTGATGAGTAACGCCATGGGCGCCGCGATTGTCAGTCGCTGGGAAGGCGAACATTTCGGTTCCGGCTGCCGGGGCACTGCGCCGGTCAAAACGCCAGAACAGGAGCGTCCTGCCACTGAGCCGTCAGAAGTGGTGATGTCCTGATGATATCAGGTTGCCGGATAAGCACTCGCCCCTTCCGGCAACATGCCAATCACACCAACAAGGTTGCACCATGAACGTAAAATTCTTCGGCGCGAGCATGTTAACCGCCAGCCTGTTTTTTAGCGCCGCCGCGCTGGCGCAAACGGCGCCGGACTACGCCGCATTGATCGAACAGGCACACCAGAAATACAAAAGTAACAACGACGGCAAAGTCGCCGACTACATCCCTGCCCTTGCCACTTACAGCCCCAACAACTTCGCCATTACCCTCGCTACCGTTGACGGCAAAATTTACCAGGCAGGAGACATCAACAAAGCATTCCCGATGGAATCGCTGAGCAAAGTCTTCACCCTCGCGCTGGCGATGGAACAGCACGGGCCACAGGAGGTGCTGGATAAACTCGGCGCTAATGCCACCGGCCTGCCCTTTAATTCCGGCCTCGCGGTCGAACTCACGAAGGGCGCACCGGAGAATCCGCTGGTCAATGCAGGTGCCATGAGTACCGTCAGCCTGATTGACGCCAAAGACAAAACCGACCGCTGGAACAAAATCCTCACCAACCTGAACGACTGGGCCGACGCCACGCTCACGGTCAATGAACCGGTATTCAGATCGGAAATGGAGACCAACCAACACAATCAGGCGCTGGCGCAACTGATGGCATCGTACAACAGCTTCTACGGCGATACGCAGGAGGCCGTAGAGATTTACACCCGCCAGTGTTCAGTAGACGTCACCGTTGAGCAGCTTGCCAAAATGGGTGCCGTGCTGGCCAACAAGGGTAAATCGCCGTTCAACGGCAAACAGTTGCTCAATGAGCGCTATGTACCGCAGGTGCTGGCTGAAATGGCCATCGCCGGTCTCTATGACGGCAGCGGAAAATGGCTGTACACCGTCGGTATTCCGGCGAAAAGCGGCGTCGGCGGGGGCATGGTCGCGGTGGTACCGGGACAATACGCCATTGCCGTTTACTCACCGCCACTGGACAGCGCCGGGAACAGCGTGCGCGCCCAGCAGACTATTGAATATGTTGCCCATGCAACGCAGGCCAATCTCTTTATGGCGCATTAAGTGGATGCCGGATGGCGCTCATGCGCATCCGGCCTACGAATCAGGCATTTTTGTAGGTCGGATACGGCGCGACGCCGCCCTCCGGCGATATCAACCTTAACGTGAGAAGTAACATGTCTAAACCCTTTGTCTGGCAAGAACTCTTTGTACAAAGCAAAGAGAGTACGGAATACGAATTACTGAGCAATCAGCATGTTACGGTGACAGAGTTAGATGGCGAAGAGGTCATCAAAGTGGCGCCGGAAGCATTAACGCTGCTGGCGCAACAGGCATTCTATGAAGCATCGTTCTTCCTGCGCTCCGGACATTTAAAGCAGATCGCCAGCATCCTGCACGATCCGCAGGCCAGCAGTAACGACAAATATGTCGCCCTGCAGCTGTTACGTAATGCGGAAGTGTCGGCGAAAGGCGTGCTGCCGAACTGCCAGGATACAGGTACGGCGACAGTGGTCGCCAGCAAAGGCCAACAGATATGGACCGGCGGCGATGATGCCGAAGCGCTCAGCAAAGGGATTTACACCACCTTTAAAGAAAATAACCTGCGCTATTCGCAAAACGCCCCACTGGATATGTATACCGAGGTGAATACCGGCACCAACCTGCCGGCGCAGATCGATATCAGCGCCACACCGGGTAACGAATACCGCTTCTTGTTTGTCAATAAGGGCGGCGGCTCAGCCAACAAGGCGGCACTGTTCCAGGAGACCAAATCGATCCTGCAACCGGAAAAGCTCACCGCATTCCTGATCGAGAAGATGAAATCACTGGGCACCGCAGCCTGCCCGCCGTATCACATCGCTTTTGTCGTCGGCGGTCTCTCCGCAGATCAGGCGCTCAAGGTCGCCAAACTGGCCTCAACCAAGTATTACGACAACCTGCCCACCAGCGGTAATGAGCTGGGTCAGGCGTTTCGTGACACGGCGCTGGAATCCGCGCTGCTCAATGCCAGCCGTGAATTTGGCATTGGCGCGCAGTTTGGCGGTAAATATTTCGCCCATGATATTCGCGTAATTCGTCTGCCGCGCCACGGCGGCTCCTGCCCGATCGCGATGGCGCTCTCCTGCTCCGCCGATCGCAATATCAAAGCGAAGATCAACAAACACGGGATCTGGCTGGAAAAACTCGAGCATAACCCAGGTAAATTTATCCCTGAATCCAGCCGCATCGAGAACAGCGCACAGAGCGTAAACCTGGATCTGAACCGTCCGCTGCGCGAGATCCTGCATGATTTATCCGCCCTGCCAGTCGGTACGCGGCTTTCGCTAAACGGCCCGATCGTCGTCGCCCGCGACATCGTGCACGCCAAACTCAAAGAGCGCCTGGACAACGGCGAAGCGATGCCAGCGTACATGAAAGATCACATTGTCTACTATGCCGGCCCGGCTAAAACGCCGGATCAGATGGCCTGTGGTTCGCTCGGGCCAACCACCGGCGGGCGCATGGACGGCTATGTCGACGCTTTCCAGGCCGCTGGCGGTAGCCTGATCATGCTGTCCAAAGGCAACCGCAGTGCGCAAGTCACCGAGGCTTGCCATAAACACGGCGGATTCAACCTCGGCAGCATCGGTGGCGCCGCCGCCTTGCTGGCGCAGCAATACGTGAAAAGCCTGCGCTGCCTCGAATATCCCGAACTGGGAATGGAAGCGGTCTGGATGATGGAAGTTGAAAACCTACCTGCCTTCGTGCTGGTAGACGACAAGGGAAATAACTTCTTCAGCCAGTTTGAACAACAGCATCGTTGTGCATCTTGCCCGGCAGGACATTAAGGAGCGTTTATGCAAGCGCGAGCCAATGGCGACCGTCATCGCCAGCGTCAGCAAAAGCTGAAAGAACAGGTGGAAATCCGTGTGGCCGCCGCCACGGAACAAAAAGGGATTTTGATCGTATTTACCGGAAATGGAAAAGGGAAATCCACGGCCGCCTTTGGCACTGCCACCCGTGCGGTGGGTCATGGTAAAACCGTTGGCGTCGCGCAGTTTATCAAAGGCCAGTGGGATAATGGCGAATACAACACCCTGCATCCGCTGGGGGTTGAGTTTCACATTATGGGTACCGGGTTTACCTGGGAAACGCAAAACCGCGAGGCGGATATCGCGGCGGCGCAGGCTGTCTGGACAGAGAGCAAGCGCATGCTGGCCGATGCGCATTACGATCTGGTGGTCCTGGACGAACTTACATACATGCTGGCGTATCACTACCTGGATACTGACGAGGTGATTGCCGCCATTCGGGAGCGTCCGGCGCAGCAGAGTGTGATTGTGACCGGGCGAGGGTGTCACGCGCAGTTACTGGAGCTTGCCGATACGGTGAGCGAACTGCGCCCGGTCAAGCATGCGTTTGACAGCGGTATTCAGGCTCAGGCAGGAATTGACTGGTAGTTACGTCGTTGCCGGATGGCGCATGCGCTTATCCGGCTTCCCGTTTACCCGTCATCCGCCGTCAGCGTTCCAGGTGAGATACCACCGATTTTTGTAACAGCCAGTCGCGGAAAACCTGTAAATGACGGGATTCCGCTTTTTCTTCCCGCCAGGTCATGATGAAACGATTACCCGTGCGCATGGGCACATCGCAAGGGATCACCATGTCACCGTTGTCCAGATCGTGCTGGATCGCAAAACGTGGGAGCAGCGCAACCCCCAAATTCGATCGCACCGCGGCGATCAGCATCGACAGCAGATCAAAACGCGGGCCTTTGTTGACCAGTGGGCTACTGACATCCGACAGGGCGAACCACTCCTGCCAGCCGTTAATTCGCGTACTTTGATGCAACAAGGGAAACTCATTGAGCAACTCTTCAACCGCCAGTTTCTGGTTGGGCTGCGACAGCAGACTGCCGCTACAAACCGGGAGGATTTCCTCTTCGAACAGATACTCCACTTCTGACCACGGCGAACAGAAGTCTTCACGCATAATGGCCGCATCATATTCACGGTTGAGGAAATCGCCCATGTTCGCCAGCGAGTGAATATTAACGATAATATCGGGGTTAAGTTTGTTGAATTCACGCAGATTGGGGATCAGCCAGTGGGTGCTGAAGGTCGGGTTGACCGCCAGTTCAATGACTTCGACCGTGGGCTGCCAGGTCATAATGGTATTCGTATCACGCTCAAGTTTATTTAGCGTTTCTTTAACAATGCTCAAATAATGCTTCCCGGCCTCGTTTAAAAAAATCCGCTTTTTGGCATGATTAAATAATGCAGTATGCAGAAAATCCTCAAGTGCATTCACCTAGCGAAATACAGCACTTTGCGTTAATGCTAACTCCTCCGCCGCACGCGTATAACTTTCATGACGTGCCACCACTTCAAACGTCACCAGTAATTCAGTCTTTGGTATCTTTCCTCTCATAACGTCTTCCATATGCCGCGTACAAAAATAGTTTAATTTATAAAAAATAAATGCAACCGACTCCCG
>NZ_JBFWLF010000243.1:0-7013 GCF_050252275.1 Citrobacter sp.
ACATCATATTCATCGTGTTGCGCAGTCCAAGCGGGTCGATCCCCCAGCCCCAGTCGCTGACCTGGATGTACGGGTTGCGCATTGACTACACCACGTTCGCGGCACTGCTGTTCTTTGTGTTCATCTCAGCCGACGCGCAGCGCGACGTGTAATAGCTGAAAGAGACAAAATCGACGGTGTTTTTCAGGATTGCATCATCTACCGGGGCTTTCTCAATCACCACACCTTTTTCACGAAACACACGGGCAGAGTAAGCTGGATACGCGCCGCGCGCCTGTACGTCAATGAAGAACAGGTTTTCACGATCTTTTTCCAGCGCTGTCCAGACATCTTCCGGTTTGCAGGAGTACGGATAAAAATTACCGCCCGCCAGCATGCAGCCCACCTGGTTCTGCGGGTTGATCTCATGGGCAATTTTCGTCGCCAGCGCGCTGGCAATCAGCTCATGGTGCGCGGCCTGATATTTCACCTGATCCTGATTTTCCCCCTCTTCAAACACCAACCCCGCGCCGGAGAAAGGGCTGTGCAGCATGATGTTGATTTCATTGAAGGTCAGCCAGTATTTCACCAGACCGTCAAAGGCGTCAAAACAGGTACGCGCATAGCGGGTGAAAAACTCCACCATCTTGCGATTACGCCAGGAGCCGTATTCGGTAACCAGGTGCATGGGCACGTCGAAGTGGCACAGTGTAACCAGCGGTTCAATACCGTACTTTTTGCACTCGGCAAACACCGCGCGATAGAAGGCAATGCCTTCCTCGTTAGGCGTCAGTTCGTCGCCGTTGGGATAAATACGGCTCCAGGCAATCGAGGTGCGAAAGACGGTGAAGCCCATTTCCGCCATCAGGGCGATATCGTCCTTATAGCGATGGTAAAAATCGATCGCCTGATGGCTGGGATAAAATTCATCATTCCGCAGCTGGAAACGTTTCTCCTGTCCCAGTTTGACCGGCATGCGATGCTCGCCGTGCGGGATCATATCGACAGTGGTCAGCCCTTTGCCGCCCTCCCGGTATGCGCCTTCAGCCTGGTTGGCGGCCAGTGCGCCGCCCCATAAAAATCCTTGCGGAAATACAGCCATAATAACCTCAGTGAATAACAGTCAGACGCTGGCACCTTTAACCGTAGACGGTTGTGCAGCCTGGTTTTTTCGTGCCTGTGCGGCCGCGTCTTCGACGGGGATATCTTCAAAGCCCAGCAGCAGCGTCAGGACAAATGACAACACCACCGCCAGCGCCATGACGCCAAATACCCAAACAATAGTCATGGGATTCGCCGGATCGAAGAACTGAACGCTGGTAAACAGGCCCGGCGCCGCCATCGAGTGGCTGGCGAGTCCAGCCATCCCGGCGACCGCGCCACAGATAAAGCCGCTGATCAGGCTGGCAATCAGTGGACGTTTCAGGCGCACCGCCACACCGTAAAGCGCGGGTTCCGAAATTCCGGCCATGATGGCCGAGGCCGCCGCTGCCAGCGCAGTCTGGCGCAGTTCCGGGTTTTTCGTTTTCCAGGCTACCGCCAGCGAGGAACCGCCGAGCGACAGGTTGGCGCCAATTTCGGACGGCATGACCATCCCTTCTTTACCCGTTTCGGCAATGGTCTGAATGATGGTTGGCGTAAAGACACGGTGCATCCCGGTCATTACCAATAGCGGCCACAGCGCGCCCATGATGGCAACAGACAGCCAGCCGAGATAACCGTGAATGGTATAGACCAGCGCGGATATCGCGCTACCAATCCAGATGCCAATCGGCCCAATCAGGACGATGGCCAGCGGCGCGGCGATTAGCACGATCAGCATAGGCTTGAGGAAGTTTTTGGTGACCGCGGGCGTAATGCGATCCACCCAGCGTTCGATGTACGACAGACACCAGGTCATCACCAGCGCCGGAATAACCGTATAGGTGTATTTCACCGCGGTGACCGGGATCAGGGCGAATTCAACGTGCTCACCCTGTGCCGCTTTCGCCATCAGGTCGATAAAGCTTGGATGCACCAGCACCCCGGCAATGGCGATCGCCAGCGACATGTTGGTTTTAAATTTAATCGCCGCCGAGGCCGCCACCATTAACGGCAGGAAGAAGAAGGCGCCATCGCCGATCACGGTCAGGATCGTTAACGTGGAGGAGCCTTTTTCCAGCACGCCGGTCATTTCAAGGATCATTGCCAACAGTTTGAGCATCGATCCGCCGATAATCGCCGGGATCAGCGGCGACATGGTACCGATTAGCGCATCAAGGATCCCCGCGCCAATGCGTCTGAGCGTCAGCTTGGGTTTGCCAATGGGCTCGGCGGGTTGCATATCGCCCGGCAACAGGTTGACGACCTCACGATACGCCTGGGAGACGGTATTGCCGATAATCACCTGGCACTGGTTGTCGCTGCGAACGACGCCGAGTACACCGCTGAGGGTTTTGAGCGTGGCACTGTCGACCAGCGTGTCATCTTTCACAACGAAACGCAGACGCGTCATGCAGTGTGTCACTGCGGTGATATTGTCGACGCCGCCCAGAGCCGTCACCACGGAGCGCGCCAGCGCTGCATAATTCTTGGACATAGGATTTTTATCCTGTTTTATCAGTAGGGTACGTTTTATTTTTGCCGCACATTCGCCTGAGCGATCGTCGGTGATGAAACGCTGATGAGAAACCGGTTCCACAAAATCATGAATAGTTTATTAGAGTTGGGCAATATTTAATTTTATCCATTTTTGTGAAATGTGATTCATGTCACTCACGGTTTTCTGGTGTGATTTAGCATCGGGGACAACCACGCGGCAGTGAAGTACACTGCATCTCATTGCGAGAAAAGGAAGAAAACTTATGACGACGATGCTGGAGGTAGCGCAGCGGGCCGGGGTGTCGAAGGCGACGGTCTCCAGGGTGCTTTCAGGGAATGGCTACGTCAGCCAGGAGACGAAGGATCGTGTATTTCAGGCAATTGAAGAGAGCGGCTATCGGCCTAACCTGCTGGCGCGTAGCCTTGCGGCGAAAACCAGTCAGACGCTGGGGCTGGTGGTGACTAACACCCTCTACCACGGCGTCTATTTTAGCGAATTGCTGTTTCATACCGCGCGGATGGCGGAAGATCAGGGGCGTCAGCTTCTGCTTGCCGATGGAAAACACAGCGCGGAGGAGGAACGCCAGGCGATCCAGTATCTGCTGGATTTGCGCTGCGACGCGATCATGATCTACCCGCGTTTTCTCAGCGTGGATGAGATCGATAAAATAATCGACAGCCACTCGCAGCCGATTATGGTGCTTAACCGCCGGTTACGGAAAAACAGTAGCCACTGCGTCTGGTGCGATCAAAAGCAGACCAGTTTTAACGCCGTGGCGGAACTGATTAGCGCAGGCCATCAGCAGATTGCCTTTATCACCGGTTCGATGGACTCACCCACCGGGGTTGAACGCCTGTCGGGGTACAAAGAGGCACTGACCCGACATGGTATCGCCGTTAATGACGACCTGATCGTCAAAGGCAAATGGACGCCGGCCTGCGGTGCCGCAGGGGTGGACGTGCTGCTTTCTCGCGACGTGACGTTCAGCGCGCTGGTGGCCAGCAATGACGACATGGCGATTGGGGCCATCAAACAGTTGCATGACAAAGGGGTCGCCGTGCCATCGCAGGTGTCGGTGATTGGTTTTGACGATATCGCGATGGCGCCCTACACCATACCGGCGCTTTCCAGCGTCAAAATTCCGGTGACGGAGATGATTCAGGAGACCATTGGCCGACTCATTTTCATGCTGGACGGCGGGGCGTTTACGCCACCGAAAAGCTTCACCGGCACGTTGATTCGCCGAGATTCCGTTATGTCGATGGCGGCGCAGTAACATTGTCACCCGTCATCGTCATTCGTGACGATGACACCATAACGGTCACCCTCTGTTTTTAAATATCGTTAAATTACAGCAAGATAAAAACTGGCATGATTTGTGAATGTTCCGGCACATTATCTGTCATTGCTGGAGAATTTGATGAACCGTTTCATCATTGCAGACGCCAATAAGTGCATTGGTTGCCGTACCTGTGAAGTGGCCTGCGTGGTCTCCCATCAGGAAAACCAGGACTGCGCGTCACTGACCCCTGAAACCTTTTTACCCCGTATTCATGTAATCAAAGGTGTGAATGTCTCGACGGCGACGCTGTGCCGCCAGTGCGAGGACGCGCCGTGTGCGAACGTCTGTCCGAACGGTGCCATCAGCCGTGATAAAGGTTTTGTTCATGTCATGCAGGAACGTTGCATTGGCTGCAAAACCTGCGTGGTGGCCTGTCCATATGGTGCAATGGAAGTCGTGGTGCGTCCGATTGTGCGTAATAGCGGTGCGGGCCTGAACGTACGGGCAGAAAAAGCGGAAGCTAACAAGTGCGATCTCTGTTATCACCGCGATGCCGGTCCAGCCTGTATGGAAGCCTGTCCGACGCATGCCCTGATTTGCGTTGACCGTAATAAGCTCGAGCAACTCAGCGCGGAAAAGCGTCGTCGTGCGGCGCTGGATTCTTCCGCTTCTTTGCTTTTCTGATTCCTGCCGCAAAAATCACTCAGGAAACGCGCTGGCATCAAGGGAATTCCCGGAAATTTTCGTAAAATACCTTTCCGGGAATGATGATGGCGAGAATGACTCAATGGCAACAAATACCCCCTCTGGCATACAGCTCCGTATTCGCGGCAAAGTTCAGGGCGTCGGCTTTCGTCCTTTCGTCTGGCAACTGGCGCAGCAGCTTCAGTTGCATGGCGACGTCTGTAATGATGGCGATGGCGTGGTGGTTCGATTGCTGGAAGATCCCGCGCTGTTTATCCGTGAACTGCATGCCCATTGTCCGCCATTGGCGCGTATCGACAGCGTAGAAAGTGAGCCTTTTCGCTGGGCGCAGCCGCCCACGGAGTTCAGCATTCGCCAGAGTGCGGGCGGCACGATGAACACCCAGATTGTGCCCGATGCCGCGACGTGCCCGGAATGTCTTGCCGAAATGAATACGCCCGGAGAGCGGCGTTATCGCTATCCATTTATCAACTGCACCCATTGCGGCCCGCGTTTTACCATTATCCGGGCGATGCCCTACGATCGTCCGTTTACTGTGATGGCGTCATTTCCGCTCTGCCCGCAATGCGACAGCGAGTATCGCGATCCCTGTGACCGACGTTTTCACGCCCAGCCGGTGGCGTGCCCGGCGTGTGGTCCGCATCTGCGCTGGCTGAGTGGCGGACACCATGCGGAAAAAGAGGCGGCATTACAGGCTGCGGTTGAAATGCTACAGACCGGAGGTATTGTTGCCGTTAAGGGGATCGGCGGGTTTCATCTGGCCTGCGATGCGCGAAACAGCGATGCCGTGGCGCGGCTTCGTGCGCGTAAGCGCCGTCCGGCAAAACCGCTGGCAGTCATGCTGCCGGATGCGTCGGGCCTGCCGGATACGGCAACCCGACTGCTGAAAACGCCCGCCGCCCCGATTGTGCTGGTGGATAAGCAACATGTTTCCTCGCTGTGTGACGGTATTGCCCCAGGGCTTGCGGAGGTTGGCGTGATGTTGCCCGCCAATCCACTTCAGCACCTGTTGCTTCAGGCGCTGAAGCGCCCGCTTGTAATGACCTCCGGCAATCTTAGCGGTAAACCGCCGGCCATCAGCAACGAACAAGCACTTGAGGATTTGCAGGATATTGCCGAGGGTTTCCTGTTACACAATCGCGACATCGTGCAGCGCATGGACGATTCCGTCGTACGTGAAAGCGGTGAAATGCTGCGTCGCTCGCGGGGATATGTCCCGGACGCGCTGGCGTTGCCGCCGGGATTTCATCATATACCACCGATACTCTGTCTGGGGGCGGATCTGAAAAACACCTTCTGCCTGGTGCGCGGTGAGCAGGCGGTGATCAGCCAGCATCTTGGCGATCTCAGCGATGACGGGATTCAGAATCAGTGGCGTGAGGCACTGCGGCTAATTCAGAACATCTATGATTTCACGCCGCAACGCATCGTTCATGATGCTCATCCGGGCTACGTTTCCAGCCAATGGGCGAGCAAAATGAACCTGCCGACAGAGATTGTGTTGCATCATCATGCCCATGCCGCGGCGTGCCTTGCCGAGCATGGGTGGCCGCTGGACGGTGGCGATGTTATCGCCCTGACGCTGGACGGCATTGGAATGGGTGACGCGGGCGCGCTGTGGGGAGGAGAGTGTCTGCGGGTGAACTACCGTGAGTGTGAACATCTTGGTGGATTGCCCGCCGTGGCGCTTGCCGGTGGCGATCTCGCCGCGAAGCAGCCCTGGCGTAACCTGTTAGCGCAGTGTCTGCGCTTTGTGCCTGACTGGCAGCGCTATCCGGAAACGCAATACCTACAGCGACAGAACTGGAACGTGCTGGCGCGAGCGATTGAGCGTGGGATTAACGCACCGCTGGCCTCGTCCTGCGGGCGTCTGTTCGATGCGGTTGCCGCAGCGCTGAACTGCGCGCCAGAATCGCTCAGTTATGAAGGGGAAGCAGCCTGCACACTGGAGGCGCTGGCGTCGCAATGCGTGGGGGTTAAACATCCGGTCACGCTTCCCTTGACGGGGAATCAACTGGATCTGGCAACCTTCTGGTCGCAGTGGCTGAACTGGCAGGCAACGCCCGCTGAACGCGCATGGGCTTTCCACGATGTGCTGGCACAAGGGTTTGCCGCGATGATGCGCGAGCAGGCCACGGCACGCGGTATCAACACGCTGGTGTTCAGCGGTGGGGTGATGCACAACCGGTTACTGTCGGCTCGCCTGGCTTATTATCTGGCGGATTTCACGCTGCTGTTCCCGCAGCAGTTACCAGCCGGTGACGGTGGACTGTCGCTGGGACAGGGGGTGATTGCTGCTGCGCGTGGGATGCTATCTTAGTTATTCTTTGTTATGAGTGGGTCAACCAATCAGTAGTGTCCGGAGTGAATGGCGACGCAGCGGCTTTCTATGCGGGACTGGTTGGCGTGATATACGGTCGTGACGTCAATTTAGTGATAATGATGAACTAAATCGGCGTCACGATC
>NZ_JBFWLF010000244.1:0-6921 GCF_050252275.1 Citrobacter sp.
TGTATCGCAACTATTATTGTTTCTTACAAAAGAACCTTGAAAAAAGAACCCTAGAACGACTCAAAGCGCCCTTGGAACCCAAACTAACGGAGGATACCACAGATGAAGGAACCAGCAGAAAAGGCGCTTTCAGAGTTGGTGACCCCTGAGCTTTTTGCCGAATATATAGGCAAAACGCCTGCTGCAATTCGCAAAATGGCCACGGCTGGAAAACTGCCGGTAATCCGCATGAAAGACCCTCTAAATCCATCAAAAAAAGGTGGGGAAATCTATATCCATCGGGGGGAATGGGATGCTTATGCCCTTCATCTGGCTCAAATTGCCCCGCCTGAATGGCATGACTGGAAGAACCGTTTATTCACGAAAGATAAAAGTGCTCGTTAGTAAACTAAATATTATTGGGGATTATCATGAAGACTAAATACGCCACTCTTATTCGTAACCTGTTGCAGAGTTACCATGCTCAGGCAAACGCTATTGAAAAAGAAACGTTCTCTGTCCATAGCGATGGCTTGCAGTTAATGGAATTGAATATCCAGCTTGCGAAATGTCTTGAGGGAATTACTTCTACTGCTCGTTTTAATAACGACAGTGATGATTTTGAAGAGTTGCACAAGATTACGCTTATGGTGTTTGGTGGGAATATACCAACTGAAAATAATATTTCCGGGCTTATGTCGCTTGCTACCACAGCGTTAAAAAGTAATAACTCGCATCTTAAATCTGTTGCAGATTCCCATCGTTAAGGAGCCGATATGAAACATTTAATGATTGACCTTGAAACAATGGATAATAAACCGACTTCTGCGATTGCTTCTATCGGTGCTGTGTTCTTTGACCCTGAAACTGGCGAAATGGGTGAGCAGTTTTATCAGCGCGTTAGCCTGGGCAGTTGTGTAGGCCACGGTCTCACTATGGGTTCAGAAACCGTATTATGGTGGATGCGTCAGGATGCCGAAGCGCGTAGCGAGCTGCTTAATGATGATTGCCTGGACTTGCCTCTGGCTTTAGCGAATCTGGAATCCTTTATTACTGAGCATTCTGACCCATCTAAAGTGCAGGTATGGGGGAATGGTGCGGCGTTCGACAATGTTATTTTACGTAATGCATCAGATAAATGCGGGTTTGCCGATCCACTTTGGTACTGCTGGAATGACCGTGATGTAAGAACGGTTGTTGAACTGTCAAAAACACTTGGGCTGAATGTTCGTAATATTATTAAGTTTGATGGTGTTAAACATCACGCTTTATATGATGCCATTCATCAGGCTAAAGTTGTTTCTTATGTCTGGATGTATCTTGTAAAAATAGCCAGTGTGAAATGACGATGCTTACAGTGACCTCTCATGCAAGTGAAAGTGTCATAGCAAAGGCATTTTCTGTGCTGACGGAATATTACAGCGGCAAAAAAGTATATCAGGTTATAAAACCGCATCATTATTTTTCTGTGCATGTCTCTTATCGCTGGCGATTATTGAGTAAAGATAGGGGGCGGCATTGGGAGTTAATGACGCATGAGCGATATAACAAACAATACCGAATATAGTTTTTTGCCTTTTATACCTTTCTACATCTGGATTAATTATGAATGCCACAATACAGCAGGACGTTGTGCGCCGGCTCGTTCAGGATTTTGAATTCAAGGAACGGGATAAATATTTGCAGCAGGGCGTTTGCCCTAAATGCCATAAACGCGAATTATTCACCAGTATAGAAAAGCCCTGGATACTGAAGTGCGGCCGTGAAAACAACTGCGGCCATCAGGTCGTTGTCAAAGAGCAGTATCCTGAAATCTTTGAGGACTGGTCTAAGCGGTACCAGGACACCCCTGAAACCCCACATGCCGCTGCTGAGGCGTACCTGCGTGAGGCGCGGGGGCTGGATACTGAACCGCTAAAAGGTTGCTTTACTCAGGGCGCGTTCGTGAAGGATGGCATGGGGTCGGCAACGGTCAGATTTTCGCTGTCATGCGGTGCAACATGGGAGCGCATCATTGACCAGCCTCAGCGCTTCGGTAAGCAGAAAGCCAACATCAGGGGAAGCTATGTCGGTCACTGGTGGGTTCCTCCCTTTATTAACCTGCAGGAAGTGAACGAAATCTGGATCACTGAGGGAATCTTCAACGCACTGAGTCTGTGCCAGGCAGGGTTACCTGCAGTTGCCACACTGAGCAGTAACAACTATCCGCTGGCCGCACTGGATACGCTGGCCAAAGAACTGGGCGAAAAACCACGTCCACGTCTTGTATGGGCGTTTGACGGCGATAAAGCCGGCACAAAGCACACGCTGGCGTTCGCTGCCCGTAGTGATGCTGCAGGATGGAAAACCCGTGCCGCGCAGCCGGTAAAATCATCGGCATCGCTGGACTGGAATGACCTGTTGTTACGTAACCGGTTCAGTAAGTCGGACATTAAAAATTATCGCTACTATGGCGATCTCCTTCTGGCAAAAAGCCCGACTGAGAAAGCCCTTCTTATGCATCAGCACAATGAATGGCACTCGTTTTATTTCGAACATGGTTCCCGCATGTACTGGTTTGAGCTGGATCTGGACAGGTACATGCGAGCCTATGAGCGCATCACCAATACCGGTACCGAAGTGGTGATGGAGTGGGAGGCAAAAGAACGGGCGGTTAAAGAGTCAGGCGGTGTGACCGAAATTGCCAACTGCTGGCTGACGCCGCTTTATTTCCAGCGGTCTGAACCTACAGACGAGTCCTGGTATTACGTGAAGGTCAGTATGCCGAACCGGCCAGCCGTGAAAGATACTTTTACGGCTAATCAGCTCACCAGTTCCGCCGAGTTCAAAAAGCGTCTTCTGCATATCGCCAAGGGGGCGGTGTATACCGGCAGTACCAAACAGCTGGATAAGTTCATCCAGATGCGCCTCCCTGAAATCAAAGAGGTAAAGACGCAGAATTTCATCGGCTATAACAAGGATTATGCCGCCTGGTTGTTTAACCGCGTGGCCGTTTGCGATGGCCGGCTGTATGAGATGAACGACGAGGATTACTTCGAAATCAACAGTGCCAGCGTTAAGAGCCTGAGCCTCACGCCGGCGCTGGATCTGAATCCGAAGCTGAACGAGTTTACTACGGGTTGGGTAGACGATATCTGGACGGCATTTGGTGAAAAAGGGTATGTGGCGCTGGCGTTCTGGCTGGGGTCGCTGTTTGCCGAACAAATCCGCGAGCGTGACAAGTCATTTCCGTTTCTGGAAATCGTGGGCGAGCCGGGGACAGGTAAATCCACGCTGATAGAATTTCTCTGGAAGCTCGCCGGCCGTGAGGAATACGAAGGGTTTGACCCATCTAAATCTACCGCCGCCGCGCGTGGTCGTAACTTCGCCCAGGTCGGTAATCTGCCGGTTGTGCTGATTGAGGGCGACCGTACTACCGATAACGCCAAGCAACGCGCTTTTGACTGGGACGAGCTGAAATCACTGTATAACGGTCGTGCCTCCCGCGCCGTGGGTATCAAATCGAACAATAACGAGACGTATGAGCCGCCGTTCAGGGGAAGTATTGTGATAGCGCAAAATGCCGACACAGACGGCAGCAAGGCGTTTCTGGAGCGTATCATCCACATCTATACCGACAAGCGCGGCCAGTCCATTCAGACCCGCTACGCCGCCGAGCGTCTTGAACAGATACCCGTCAGCCAGGTATCCGGGTTCACACTGCTGGCCACCATGCGTGAAAAAGAAATCATGAAGGTGTTTGGCCAGGGATACGAACGTGCTCGTAGTGAGCTTGAGTCCAATATCAACATTCGCCATATTCGTATCGCCAAAAACCACGCGCAACTGGTTGGTCTGCTGGAAGCGCTGGCGCTGGTTGTGCCGGTACCGGTGGAACGTATTGAGAAGACCCGCGAGACCATCACCGCGCTGGCCGTGGAACGGTGTCAGGCGCTTAAAAAGGATCACCCTCTGGTGCAGGAGTTCTGGGAGCTGTTTGATTACCTGGATGAGCTGGCACCCTATGGCATCAATCACTCATCAGATGAAAATGAAATCGCGGTTAACTTCAATCACATGGAAGAGGTCGCCGCAGCACACCGGCAGCGTATTCCGTTCACATTAACGGAAATTAAAAAGCTGCTTAAAAACGGCAATGAACGCCGGTTTATCAGACAAAGCACCACGCGCAGCGCGGTAAGTGAGCGCCATAATCGTGGTAAAGGGGATATGCAGAGAATGCCGGAAACGTTCCGCTGCTGGATATTCAATAGGGATAAATAAGATTATGTCTGACTGGTTATTATGGGGAACATCGCTTGTCCTGGCTTTGCTTTCAAAATTAGTGAGAAAAATGGATCACGATGTTGTCACTTTATTTTGCATCCTCATTGCTTGTGCAATTGGTTATGGTCTGGCCACATTCTCATTTATGAATATGCTTCAGGAACTTTGACGGGTAACAGAAGTAAAAAAGCACCGGCAACGGTGCTTTTTTCTAAGCGACGGCGGTGCCGTCCTGACTTAAAAACTTGAGCATCAGCTGTTTTTGCTGCATATCAAGGCTGTTGCAGATAGTGGCGATCAACGCATCGCTGGATTTAGCGCTGGGGCTGATGGTATGTGAGAATGTCATATTCATCACAAAAGTGTGACCACATTCAACATCGGTACACGCGCAATATAAATCCGACAGTTCCTTGTGTTTTCGGGCTGTTTTTTTGATAACAGCCCTTGCCTCACATACCGGACAGTAAACCTTCATTACCCGCATATCCATCGCTCCGGAAGTTGGAAAACGATGATATTTTAGCCTTTTTGCGGACATTAATCACCTTCCAGCTCGCTGTCTTTCAGGAAATTAAGGTACAGGTGGGGCGGTACATCACTTTCCTGTTCCACTGCGGCGGTAAACATGCGCTGAATGGGCAAAATTTCTGCTTTGCGGTAGGTTTTGGCCGCTTTCTCAACATCTCCCATTACTGCGCCGTTCGTCGGGATAATCCCCGCCAGTCCTGCCGGGAATCGATGCGCGGTCAGTACGTCCTGGGCGCTGATGCTCTTGATATTCTGAAACTCATCTTTGGCGCTGATATCACCAATCGGGATAAATTTGATGCCGTCCGGATCGCCTTTGGGGATGTTCACAAACATGGTGCTGAAGTTCCCGATCCCCTTTGACTGCTCCAGCTTCTGAATAATTTCTTCTTCCACTTCATCAGTCATATTTGGGTCGTTACAGTAGATCATGCCACCTGTGTGTCCGCCGTTATGGTAGTAACGCCGGCGAAAAATTGTTGCCTCACCGTTAAGCAGGGCAGAATGGATACCGCTGATATAATCCGGCAGACCATAAATCGCCTGTTGCGGATCGTACTGCCTGAGAAAAATAATATCTTCAGGCGGATAAATCATCGGTTCACCCTGCTGCAGTACCACAAATTCCCCGGTCTTACGCTGGCGGGTATAGAGTGCCGGCAGCGGGTACAGCGCCACCACATCCCCCCAGCCGTTACGCACTTTCAGAATGGCCACATCACCGAAGGTCAGCCAGTCGAACACGGCTGCGCCAAGCTGTTCATGCGTCAGTCCGCCGTCTTTATAGTTTGCCGTCACCATATTGCGACGGGCATACAGCACACCGCCGTGCTGCGCGTTCAGGTTCACCAGTTGCGCCAGCGCCAGTCGGTCAATCGGGAGCGTCCAGTGTTCCGCTTCATTGTCATACCAGACGTCTGTGTAGTTTGTGCCGGTCGTCAGAATGGGTTCCGGTTTACCCAGGGTAATAAGGCTCATATGGCGCGGCTTGCTGGCGGTGCGGCGTTCCCTGTATTTCCGTTTTTTCATGCTGCTTTCCCTAAGTTACCCCAGCGTGATTTTCGCTGGTTTTCAAAGTTTAATGGCTCGTTGTCAATGGCATGGGCGATAGCCCAGAAACTGTCAGCGTGGCCGGTTTCTGCTGTACGGTCGGCGACAAACGTCATGGCGTTACCGCTGGCTGTGGAAGTGCGGCGGATGGTCATAAAACTGGCGGCAATTTCGGTTTTTTCCTTATCCCATTCCACACGGTCATCTTCGATAACGTCGATCATCTTCATCACCAGGCGATTTTTCGTCTCCACGCCGTAGCGGATAGGCACCGCCTGACGCATGGCGAAGTGCTGCACATCCTCAAAGACCCCGCTCCCCAGTCCGGTGATATCAATGCCGATGTAAGTCATGTTGTACTGACCAAACAGCTTTTTGATTTGTGCCGCCTGCCATTTCCAGTTCATTCCCTGCCAGTGGAATACACGCAGTACCCGAAATTTTTCGCCGGCCACTATCGGCGGCGCGATGATCACGAAGGTGGAGGTGTCTCCGCTGCGAGCCGGGTCATAACCCGCCCACACTTCACGGTTGCCGAACGGCCGGGGCAGGTTTTCGTCATGATCCTCCCAGATATCCGGATCTACACAGCAGCGTTCTACGTGAGAGAACGAAAATACGCTGTCCTTGCTGTCCACGAACACGCACATATACAGCATGTTGAAAGTGTCGCGGTTGTAGCGGTTGCGCAGCTTCTCGATGCTGGCGAGATTAAACCCGCCTGCGATCGCGTCTTCCATCGTGATGATGTAGCGCCACTGTCCATCAGGACATAAACGTCCACCGTCGCGCAGCTCCTTCTCCGTGGGAAATTGTACGCGCGCGCGTTTTTTATCACCGCGCCTCCATTCTTCACCAGTCCAGAACGGGTACGCCTGGTGCGTTTTGCTGCTGGGGGTGGAAAAGTAGGTGGTTCGCCATTTGTCGTGTGTGGCCATCGCGCTGGCCACTTCGTTTAATTTTGCAAAGTTGGGTACCCAGAAATATTCATCGCAGTACAGATGGCCGCTGTATGACTGGGCGGTGTTCTTGTTGGTGGACAGGAATCGCAGCTCCGCGCCGTTGGAGAGGCGGATAGGGTTTCCCGTCAGCTCC
>NZ_JBFWLF010000245.1:0-6914 GCF_050252275.1 Citrobacter sp.
AACCCGATGATTGAGCAGGCCACCAATACGTTGAGTGAAAGCCAGCGCACGATGAAACATCTGCAAACGACACTGGATAACAAGAACAAGATTACGTCCAGTCAGTCTATGCAACAACTGCCGGCAGATATGCAGAATACTCTGCGTGAACTGAATCGCAGCATGCAGGGCTTCCAGCCGGGTTCGGCAGCCTACAACAAGATGGTGGCCGATATGCAACGTCTTGATCAGGTGCTCCGCGAGCTACAGCCGGTGCTGAAAACGCTGAATGACAAGAGTAACGCGCTGGTGTTTGAAGCGAAGGACAAGAAAGATCCAGAGCCGAAGAGGGCGAAACAATGAAAAAGTGGCTAGTGGTGGCGATGGCGTTCTGGCTGACATCGTGCAGTTCCAGTGGGGATAACAAAAGCTATTACCAGCTTCCTGTTGCGCAAGGTGGCGTGCAGAGTACCGCAAGCCAGGGTAACCGTCTGCTGTGGGTCGAGCAAGTTGCAGTGCCGGATTATCTGGCCGGCAATGGCGTGGTCTATCAGACCAGCGATGTACAGTACGTGATCGCCAATAATAATCTGTGGGCCAGCCCGCTGGATCAACAGTTGCGCAATACGCTGGTTGCCAATCTGAGTGCACAATTGCCGGGTTGGGTGGTGGCGTCTCAACCGTTAGGCAGCGTGCAGGACACGCTCAACGTGACGGTCACCGGCTTCCACGGTCGTTATGATGGCAAAGTGGTGGTCAGCGGTGAGTGGCTGCTAAACCATCAGGGACGTCTCATTAAGCGTCCGTTCCACATTGAAGCCGTACAGACACAGGACGGTTACGATGAAATGGTGAAAGTGCTGGCGAACGTCTGGAGTCAGGAAGCAGCGGCGATTGCTCAGGAACTGAAGCGCATCCCGTAGTTTAAAATTTTGTAAATAAAACCGTCTCAGACCGTGCGTTTGAGGCGGTTTTTTTTTGGCCATAAAGAGGGGCCAGGAACTTGTTCCGGTTCACATTTTTTGTACAACCGAGTTTTTCACTAGCTCACAAATATGACACCTGTGTGAATTTTGCGCATTGACGGAACCGGGGATTCGCGGTATTCGTTTAGTGTGATTGCACACTTCGTAATCACTGTTATCTTTTCCACCAGATATTAAGTATGAGGGAAACGAGGCATGAAGAGACAAAAACGAGATCGCCTGGAACGGGCACATCAACGTGGTTATCAGGCCGGTATTGCCGGACGCTCAAAAGAAATGTGTCCCTATCAGACGCTGAATCAGAGGTCGTACTGGCTAGGAGGCTGGCGAGAAGCCATGGCTGACAGGGTGGTAATGGCCTGATTCTGTCTCTTTAAAAAGAAACCTCCGCAGTGCGGAGGTTTCGCCTTTTATGACCTGTGATAAATGACGCTATCTGGTCATTCACCCGGTTGGCATCAGAACGCAGAGGTGTCCTGGAACAGCCCGACTTTCAGATCGTTTGCGGTATAAATCAGACGACCATCCACCAGCACTTCACCATCTGCCAGACCCATGATCAGGCGGCGATTTACGATGCGCTTGAAGTGGATACGGTAGGTCACTTTCTTCGCAGAAGGCAACACCTGACCGGTGAACTTCACTTCGCCTACGCCCAGCGCGCGGCCTTTGCCTTCGCCGCCGAGCCAGCCGAGGTAGAATCCAACCAACTGCCACATTGCGTCCAGCCCCAGACAACCCGGCATGACCGGATCACCGATGAAGTGGCATCCGAAGAACCAAAGATCCGGATTAATATCCAGCTCTGCCTCAACATAACCTTTGTCGAAGTTGCCGCCCGTTTCGGTCATTTTGACGACACGGTCCATCATCAGCATGTTAGGAGCAGGCAACTGCGGGCCTTTCGCACCAAACAGCTCACCGCGACCAGAGGCAAGAAGGTCTTCTTTTGTATAGGATTCGCGTTTATCTACCATGTTCTCTGTAAGCCTTATTTTATTGAAGCACGCAGGATAGCTAACACGTGTACGCTGAACAAGTCCGATCAGTTAGGAAAAAAGCCGTTCAGCCAACGCAGCGGCCATGGAAAACGGTGACGTCCTTCCTGTTGCGTCGCCTGGGCGATACGCTCCTGGATAGTCTGCATCAGCGTCATCTGGCCTTCGCCATCCCACACCAGATTTAACAGCAGCGGTAATGCGTCGGTCACGTCATCTACCGCCCATATAGTGAACTTCTCTTCTTCAACGGCCTGTAACAGTTCGGGTTGCAGGCTCAGGTGTCTGACGTTAGAAGAAGGGATAATCACCCCTTGCTTACCCGTCAGTTCACGCTGTTGGCAAATCGCGAAGAAGCCTTCAATTTTTTCATTTAAACCACCAACCGGCTGGGCTCGACCGAACTGATCGACCGACCCGGTAACAGCGATGTTCTGATTTACCGGCACATCTGACAGGGCGCTGATGAGCGCACACAGTTCCGCCATGGACGCGCTATCGCCATCGACTTCACTGTAGGACTGTTCAAACGTGAGCGAAGCCGAGAAGGGGAGCTGTTGTTCGAGCTGGAGCTCCGACATCAGGAACGCCTGCATGATCATCATCCCCTTAGCATGAATATTACCGCCAAGTTCTGCTTTCCGCTCAATGTCTGTGAACTCGCCATCGCCGATGTGCACGACGCAACTAATGCGAGAAGGTTCACCGAAGGCGCGAGGGTGACCCGGAAACTCAATCACCGACAGGGCGTTGATCTGACCCACGCGCTCACCCTCGGTTTCGATCAGAATCTGTTCCTGGAGGATCTCATCCTGCATGCGTTCAGCCAGGAACCCTTCACGCCACGCTCTCTGAGCAAGCATCAGGCTAAGTTGTTCACCGCTGCAGGTTTCGCTTTCGCACAGCGGCGCGACTTCCGTGAACTGCCTGATGATCCACAGCGGATTGAGCGGTAACGTATCCTGTTCGCCGGTATAGCGCACCGCTTCGCGAACCAGCACTTCCCAGGCGTCGGGGGCCGGGTAAGGCAACTGATTACGTTTCGCGGTCCACGTTACCCACTGGCACCACTGCGTCATGGATTCTGCATCCACAATCTGCAGGTTATCTTCGAATTCGCTATAAATCGCCTGCTCGGCCAGTTCGGGCTCCATCTCCTGGAAGTCCGCCAGCGATTCGCGCTCACCGACTAACAGCACCTTCAGTTTAAGCGGCATAGACGGCACAGAGACTGGTAGCGGACGTGATTCATCAAAGGCTACCCAGTCAAAGCGTTCGCGGCTGACAATCGCTTTCAGGCGCATCCACAGTAGAGGTTGTGCAAGCAGAGTGCGCAGCGAGATAACCAGCACGCCGCCATTGGCCTGGTGAACCAGTCCCGGTTGTAACGTGATGTCGCCATTGAATTGACGCAGGCAGCCAAACAGTTGCTCTGCCTCAACCCAGTCGGCAATCACCACCTGAGATAAGGTAGAAAAATTATCCACTTCCCGCTCAGCGTCACGATAGCGAATCGTATGACCAGAGATCTCGTAATGACCTCCCGTCAGGTGACCGGCATTGTGCTGCAAGGCACGTGCGGCATCGGCAAGAAGATTAAGATACTCAAGCTCTTCGGGTGCTTTGGCCAGCATGAAAGGGGATGAGGCTCTGGGCTGTAACAATTGCTCCAGGGCAAATTGTAAACGTGGTTGAGTATCACTCAGTAATGTGTCGTTTTCTTCAGTGACATGTGGCTGTGCAAAAATCTCCTGATAGCTTTCGGTATCAGGGACAAGATCACGCCATGCAAGTTTCGTAATGGTCAAAGTTGATGTTTTTTAGTCTGTTGTAAAAGACGCGATTATAGCGTAACCGTCCGCGCTTCACACGTGGAATGCGATGGCAAACGCACAGGAGGCTGCAGAGTGGCTCACAGCCTGAAGATTCTTTTCTTCAGATGCTAAAAAAGCTGATATTCTGATAGGAGTGACACGGTAACATTGAGATCGCCATGAAATATCAACAACTTGAGAATCTTGAAAGCGGTTGGAAGTGGAAGTACCTGGTGAAGAAGCATCGCGAAGGGGAATTAATAACCCGTTATGTGGAGGCCAGTGCAGCCCAGGAGGCCGTGGATTTGTTGCTTACGCTGGAAAATGAACCGGTGCGGGTCAATCTCTGGATTGACGAACATATGAGTCCCGCGCTGCAAAACCGCATGAAACAGACGATACGCGCGCGGCGTAAACGTCATTTCAATGCTGAGCATCAGCACACGCGAAAGAAATCTATCGATCTGGAATTTATTGTCTGGCAGAGACTGGCAGGGCTGGCACAGCGGCGAGGCAAAACGCTATCAGAGACCGTAGTGCAGCTGATTGAAGATGCAGAGAATAAAGAGAAGTACGCTAACAAGATGTCTTCGCTAAAGCAGGATCTGCAGGCGCTGTTAGGCAAAGAGTGACTGGTTTTCATCAAAGCTGTTTTGCTGACAGCAAAAAAAACCCCGCAGCGCGGGGTTTTTTCATAAGACGGAAACTTAAGCCTGCGGCTGAGTTACAACGTCTTTGATGCCTTTAACTTCGATCTCAACGCGACGATCCGGGGCCAGGCAGTCGATCAGTGCAGCGCGAGCTTTCACGTTGTCACAGGTGTTGCCAGTAACCGGGTTGGATTCGCCCATACCACGTGCGGAGATCTTGTCAGCCGGGATACCTTTAGAGATCAGGTAATCAACAACAGACTGAGCACGTTTCTCAGACAGACCCTGGTTGTAAGCGTCAGAACCGATGCGGTCCGTGAAGCCCAGAACCACTACGGAACCGTCTTTCGGATCCAGGTTGCTCAGCTGGCTGTACATCTGATCCAGAGCCTGCTGGCCTTCTGGTTTCAGAGTCGCTTTGTTGAAGTTGAACAGAACGTCAGACTTCAGAGTGAAGTGTTTGGTCTGTACTTCAGGAGCCGGAGCCGGCGCCGGCGCTACGATCGGAGCAGCTTGTTCCTGCTGACCGAAACGGTAAGAAACACCTACGCTCAGCAGACCGTTGTCTGGACGAGTACCGATGGTGTTAGCGTCACCGATGTTGTTGGTCCACTGGTATTCCAGACGGGTAGCGATTTCAGGAGTAATTGCGTACTCAACACCACCTGCGAATACTGGGGATACGCCAGTATCGTGGTCTTTAAAGGAAGCGCCACCAGGTTCGTTAGCCTTGGTGTCTGCACGCCATACCATACCACCCAGACGAGTGTAGATGTCCAGATCGTCAGTGATTGGGTAACCCAGTTTAGCGGTCAGCTGAACGCCCTGAGCTTTGTAAGCGCCGTTGATGTTGTCGCCTTTGTACGGCATACGACCTAACCAGTCGTAACCCATTTCAAAGCCAACATACGGGTTAACCTGGTAACCACCGAACGCACCGGCACCCAGTTGGTTTTCGTGGGTCGGACCGTTGTTGTTGATGAAACCAGTGTCATGGTACTGGGACCAGCCCAGTTTAGCACCAGTGTACCAGGTGTTATCTTTCGGAGCGGCCTGCGCTACGGTAGCGAAACCAGCCAGTGCCACTGCAATCGCGATAGCTGTCTTTTTCATTTTTTGCGCCTCGTTATCATCCAAAATACGCCATGAATATCTCCAACGAGATAACACGGTTAAATCCTTCACCGGGGGAGTAGTTCAATAGTTACTCTACCGATATCTGCGGCTTACGCCGAGCACCCCTGGCGATGTAAAGTCTACAACGTAGTTGAAAACTTACAAGTGTGAACTCTGTCAGGCATATGAAAAAAAAAAACTTGTATACATAATATTTAACATTTGGCGCATCAGAATTTATCGCCAGATTTCGCGGGAACCGCGTGCGCCAAGCGTTCACAGAAAAAAAACGTTAGTCCTCAATGTGAAGGTCGAGGAGGAAAAAAAATTCCAGGATAAATCCTAAATTTACTCAATGATACAAATTTGAGTGAATTTTTAGCCCGGTTTGCTGTCTCCTGGCATGAGTGTGCGCATTCACGGGACGCATGATAAATCCCATCGCATTTCCTTCATCTGCCGCCTTAACCAATTCAGCATGTTCTTCTTCTGTTAATTCTTCTGTCAGCCAGCCAATTACCACGCTGTAGTTGCCCGTGCGCAATGCACGAACCATTGATTCCAGCGTATGGCAGGGGGACAGTTGGTTAATTTGCATCACTTTAGTTAGCGGAAGCCCGGCAGACTGAACCCATTCACGGCTCAGCTTCTGTTGTGGTGTCAGCCAGAGCTGCCAGCGCGATTGCTGTCCTAACTGCTGAAGAAGCGGTAACAGCAGTAACTGCGTCATCATGGGCTGGTCTTCGCGGTAGACCACTTCGCTGATAAGCCCTGTGGACACTTTCTCGGAAGAGACGCGCGCCATCGTGTTCGATGTGGAAGAGAATGACGGAGAACGATTTGCGTAGCCTGAAGTGTACATAATCAATCCAGCCCTGTGAGTTACTGTATGGATGTACAGTAACCCTGATGTCGTGAAAGATCAACTTTATTTTCGGAAAGAGACTCGCAATTTTTATTCATGGTAGCGGTAAAAACGAAATTCAGCTTGCCCCTTGAGAATAAGTTGCCTATTTTCGTCATTAACGGATTCGTGACGGCAAATCATTCTTTTAGTTTATGATTTAAAAGGGAATTTTATGAAAATTCACTCCTATGACAGGATCTATAAATCACAGGAATATTTATCTTCTCTGGGGACGATCCACTTCCGCTCACTGTTTGGCAGTTACAGTCTGACAATCAGGAATACCGTCTTTGCGATGGTTGCCAATGGGGAGCTCTATCTGCGTGCCTGTGAGCAAAGCGTACAGTATTGCGTGCAACAGTCCCCGGACTGGCTGACGTTTCTTAAACGCGGGCGTCCGGTCATGCTAAATTATTATCAGGTTGATGACACTCTATGGCGCGACCAGCAACAGTTGATCCAGT
>NZ_JBFWLF010000246.1:0-6903 GCF_050252275.1 Citrobacter sp.
GAGTTTTCGCCCAAACTATTTTCGACGATATCACCATTTAAATATGGTGAACCTATCAAAAAACTTCTTCCAGAATGGTTAAGTTATATAAAACCTCTGGATGGTTCATTTCCCAGTGTATTATATAATCAGTTTCATAATAGTCCTGTCAATGGTTTTTTTAAGAACAAAGACAGGATAAACCATGAGCTTTATGGTTCAGTGTCAGTATCTGATACGACAAATTATGCTGACTCTCCCTTTGAACGTCCACTTTTTTTTCTTCTTCACTCTCACTCACCACAGAGGCAATGGTGAACATGAAAAAATGGATTTTACTATTATTGTCATTGCTTCTGTTCCCTTTTATCGTCTTCTTTGGTTGTTTTGCTCTGATGTCAGGGGATCATCATTACAGACGTGATGACATTATTTCTTACTGGTTATATACCCCTGATATTCTGAAAAAGGTACCACAACTATCAAAAGAAGTTGAATATGAACATTATTATGACCTGGATGATCAACATACCTATGTTGTCATAAAGTGGAGCAATATTAATGATATTATTGCTAAAAAAACATGTTTATTAGATTTTTTGCAGCAATTAAGTCCTTCTGTGAAATATAATTGTTTGTGGGTGTATCACGATCAGCGTGATTACGCTGATAACTACCAACGGTATTGTGTACACCAAAAAAGGGATGCCCTTGAACTGGAATACTACGAAACCGTGAGATGACTCAAATGCCTGGCCTTACAGCATGCCGTCGTGCGGTTGTGAAGAAAAAGTGAATGATGTGCCCGTGAAGATGTCATAACCTGTAACTATTCAGATGATTGGTCGCTTGACGTCGCAGGGATGGGTTTGCAGAATCCCTGTTTCGTAAAACTGACGGACGCATTATGCAAGCATTGCTGGAACACTTTATTCTCCAGTCCGCCATGTATGCTTTGATTGCTGTGGCGCTGGTGGCCTTCCTGGAATCGCTGGCGCTGGTGGGGTTGATTTTACCGGGAACGGTATTGATGGCCGGGCTGGGCGCCCTGATAGGCAGCGGGGAACTCAACTTCTGGCATGCATGGCTGGCGGGAATTATCGGCTGTCTGCTTGGCGACTGGATCTCGTTCTGGCTGGGCTGGCGTTTCAAAAAACCGCTGCACCGCTGGTCGTTCATGAAAAAGAACAAAGCGCTGCTCGATAAAACCGAGCACGCACTGCATCAGCACAGTATGTTCACGATTCTGGTGGGACGCTTTGTTGGTCCAACGCGCCCGCTGGTGCCGATGGTCGCCGGAATGCTCGATCTGCCGGTGGCGAAATTCATCACGCCCAACATTATTGGCTGCCTGCTCTGGCCGCCATTTTATTTTCTGCCGGGGATTCTGGCTGGTGCGGCAATTGATATTCCGGCGGGTATGCAAAGTGGCGAGTTTAAGTGGCTGCTGCTGGCGACAGCCATCCTGCTGTGGTTCGGTGGCTGGCTGTGCTGGCGCCTGTGGCGTAGTGGAAAAGCCGCGACGGATCGCTTAACGCATTACCTGCCAAAAAGACGTCTGCTCTGGCTGGCGCCGATCGTGTTGGGGATGGGGATTGTTGCGCTGGTGACGTTGCTGCGCCACCCGCTGATGCCGATGTATCTTGATATTCTGCAAAAAGTGGTGGGCTACTGATATTCCTGCCGGATAAGCGTAAGCGCCATCCGGCAATCCATTATTTTTTAATCCCCAACAGCGCTGAGGCGCTGGCTTTACCGCTCAGCAACTCATCCGTTTCGCCCTGCCACGCGATGCGACCGTCGGCCACGACCACTGAGCGCGGGGCGATGCGCGCCGCATCTTCGACACTGTGCGACACCATCAGTAGCGTCAGTTGCCGGGCATGGCAGATATCGCTTACCAGGGCCAGCATCTCCTGGCGTAGCGCGGGATCGAGGGCTGAAAAGGGCTCGTCAAGCAGCAGGATCGGCTGTTCGCGCACCAGACAGCGCGCCAGTGCCACACGCTGGCGTTGACCGCCGGAAAGCTCTCCGGGCAGGCGGGCCATCAGCGTCTCGATCCCCATTTGTTGCGCGATATGCAGGCGCTTCTCTTTCTGTTCGGCGCTTAATTTCAGTCCTGGATCCAACCCCAGACCGATGTTTTGCTCAACGTTTAGATGGCTGAACAGATTGTTCTCCTGAAACAACATCGAAACCGGACGACGTGATGGCGGCGTGGTGGTGTGGTCTTCCCCTTCGATCAACAGGGTGCCGCGGGCTGGTTTGAGAAAACCGGCAATCAGACTCAGCAACGTGCTTTTCCCTGCGCCGCTCGGCCCCAGAATCGCCACCTGTTCACCGCGTGCCACGGACAGCGTAAAGCGCATGGGCAGATGATGATAAAGCCAGGTGATGTCAGTCAGTTTTAGCATTTCGCCCCGGTAACGTCTCAATAACGGTAAATAAAATAAAGCACAGGATCAGCAATAAGAGCGCAGTGACGGCACCGTCCTGACTGCGATAAGAGCCAATTTGCTGATACAGATAAAACGGCAGGGTGCGGAAATCATCGTTGCCGAACAGCGTCACCACGCCAAAATCGCCGATAGACAGCACACAGGCAAAGGCCAGCGCCTGCGCCAGCGGACGCTTCAATGCCCGCAGTTCTACCACTTTTAGCCGCTGCCAGCCTTCAATCCCCAGCGACTGACACAGCATGGTGTAGCGGGCGGTAATATCGCGCATCGGGTTTTCCAGCACTTTCAACGCGTAGGGAATGGCCATCAGCGCATTGGTGAAAATCACGATGCCGTCAGCGGACTCCGGCAGGCCGATGCTGTTATTGAGCAACAGGAAGAAGCCGGTGGCCAGCACAATGCCTGGCATCGCCAGAATAAGCATCCCGCTTAGCTCCAGCGCTTGTCCTGCCAACAACTGCTGACGGGCGCGCAGTTCGCGGCTGCTCCACAGCAGCATTATCGTCAGGATCACGCACAGCAGACCCGCTGCCAGCGCAATACGTAGCGAAGTCCACACCGCCTGCCACAAAATGGGCTGCGCGAGCACGTCCAGCAGATGGCGATTCACCCCGTCGACCATCACCGCCAACAACGGTGGAAGCAACAGCAGCAGCGCGAGGACGATCAGCAGGGCATCGGTTAAACGGCTGTGCAGCCGATCGTCCGGATCGCGCCATCCCTGAACCAGGGTGGTGCCGGGAGCGATAGCTTTACTCAATCGCTGACTGAGGAGCACCAGCGCCAGACAGCACACCATCTGGATCAGCGCCAGCATGGCGGCACGGGCAGGATCGTAGTCGAAATTCAGCGCCTGATAAATCGCCAGCTCAATGGTGGTCGCCTGCGGTCCGCCGCCCAGCGACAGCACGGTGGCGAAACTGGCAAAACAGAGCATAAAAATCAGCGCAGCGACCGGTGGGATTTGGCGACGCAGCCATGGCCATTCGACAAAGCGGAAGAACTGCCAGCCGCGGATACCCAGTTGGGCGGCAAGCTGACGCTGCTCGCCAGGGATATTCTCCAGTGACTGTAACAACAGACGGCTTGCCATCGGCAGATTAAAAAAGATGTGAGCCAGCAGGATGCCCTGCAACCCGTAAGGCGAGAAGGTCCACTCCAGTCCAAGCACGTGCCAGAGCGAAGCCAGCCACCCCTGGCGTCCATAGACGCTGAGAATACCAAACACCGCAACCAGCACCGGGAGGATCAGCGTCATGGCGCACAGGCGCAGCAGGGCCAGACGCCCCGGAAAACGGCGTCGGTAGAGTGCACGGGCAAGGAAGATGGCTGGAACAACAGAAAGCACCGCCGACAGGAAGGCCTGCCAGAAGGAAAAACGCACCACGTGCCACAGGTAGCTGTCCTGCCACAGCGAGGACCACGCCGCCTGCGGCGCGTTGAACCACAATGCCAGAAACGCGGCCAGCGCTACCGTCACCATCAACGTGGCGGCACAAAGGCCTGGGATCAGCCAGCCGGCAATTAACGGCTGACGGCGCGTTGCCATTCGCTAATCCATGCCTGGCGTTGTGCCGCCACTTCCGCTGACGTGAATTCCAGGGTCGTTGCGGGTTTAGTCAGTTGTTCGAATCCGGCAGGCAGGGTGACATTTGCCACCGGATACATCCAGTTGCCGGTCGGGATAGCATTCTGGAACGCGGGTGACACCATGAATTTGAGGAACTTTTCTGCCAGCTCAGGCTGCTTACTGGCTGCAGTACGCGCGGCGACCTCCACCTGCAGGTAATGGCCTTCGCTAAAGTTGGCCGCCACGTAGTTCTCATTTTTCTCTTCGATGATGTGATACGCCGGAGAGGTGGTGTAGCTCAGCACCAGATCGCTTTCACCTTTCAGGAACAGGCCATAAGCTTCGCTCCAGCCTTTGGTGACAGTGACGGTTTTGGCCGCCAGCTTCTGCCACGCTTGCGGCGTTTTATCGCCATACACTTTCTGCATCCACAGCATCAGCCCAAGTCCTGGCGTACTGGTGCGCGGATCCTGATAAATCACCCGCCATTTCTGATCGCTCTCGACCAGCTCCTTCAGGCTTTTCGGTGGGTTTTTCAGTTTGTTTTTGTCATATACGAAAGCGAAGTAGCCGTAATCAAACGGGACGAAGGTGTCATTCTTCCAGCCGCCTGGAACATTGACCGCCTCGCTGGCGACACCGCTTTTCGCGAACAATTGGGTTTGCGTCGCCGCTTCCAGCAGGTTGTTATCCAGTCCCAGCACCACGTCGGCCTTGCTGTTTTTCCCTTCCATTCGCAGGCGATTAAGTAACGACACGCCATCTTCCAGCGCCACCAGCTTCAGTTCACAGTTGCAGTCGGCTTCAAAGGCTTTTTTCACCGCCGGGCCAGGGCCCCAGTCTGCGGCGAACGAGTCGTAGGTGTAGACGGTGAGAACCGGTTTTGCGAAGGCAGGCGCTGCGCACAGGAGTAAAAGGGGAAGACATTTTTTCAACACTTTGCACCTCAAAAGATGGGTGGCAAAGGATTTTGAGCAGTAGCCTCAAATCCCTTCGCCGGCGTTATCCGGATCAGGTTCGACGGGTATTATCTCAGCCCATACGCTTCATCATTCAAGCAGCCTCTGTGTTGGCTGCGTCCGCTCACCCCAGTCACATAGTGTTCTATGCTCCTTGGGATTCACTCGCTTGCCGCCTTGCTGCAGCTTGAATGATTTTGTGTATGTTTATTAGCACCCCGTTGAGAACGGCGTTAGTGTAGTGATTTTGCCGCGTTGCGGCAATCATGGATCCGGCGGCGCAAACCACGCAGATTTAAAGTCGAACCAGCCGAGGGTGTTCATGCGCAGGCCGCGCATACTGCGCTGGCCCTGAATAATCAGCCAGTGGTGGATCAGCGGGACAATGGCTTTGCTGGCAAGCAATTGCTGACACCACATGGCCAGATTCATTTCGCCGGTGCGCCAGCGCGCGGCGTCGGCTTCCCAGTCCAGCGGAATGCAGTGCTGTAACAGCGGGACTTCACACAGATGCGCGAACAAAGAGAAGTCGAGCGGCAGGGTGAAGTTGGCGCTGTTAAGCCAGATGTCGCTTTCAATTTCCCCGGCATGCCATTGATCGTAGTCGATCTCCTGAATCTCTAGCTTCACCTGATGTTCAGCCAGAAGCTGACTCATGATCTGTGCAATCACCTGGTGTTCGATGTGTTCGTGATAATAGGTCAGCGTGAGCGTCTCCAGCCCGGCAGGTTTCTCGCCGTGACCCGGTCGCGCGTGATGCCAGCGGGGCAGTAAGCCATAGGCCGGGAACCAGTGACGTTGATACTGTTCATCGGCATAGTAAAGCAGGTTACTTGGTGACAGTACGCGACTGACCCACTCCCGAACCTCCTGATTGGCGCCGCGATGAGTGCGAGCGTCGAACAACAGGTAATAGCACCCCTCTTCCAGGCGGCTTTCGATAGCCTTCTCATCTTCCGTGGGACCTTTCAGCGTCAGGCCGCCGTTTGGCTCGTCGCCGATATCCGGCAGAACCCAGACGTTCACTTCATCAATCAGGGCCCGATAACCGAAGAAATCATCAAATGCATGAATTTTCAGTTGATTACGTGTATTCCGTATCACCGCGTATGGGCCGGTGCCAATCGGATGGCTGGAAAAATTGCTCAGGGTTTCCCATTCGCGCGGCAGGATCATCGCCGGGACCTGGCCCAGCAGCCACGGGAGCCAGCGATCGGGTTGCGAAAGATTAATGTCCAGCGTCCAGGGCGTGGGTGAAACGATCTCGCTGATGTGCGAATAGAGCGGTAAGACGTTAATGCGTGTCAGTGACGACACCACATCGTCCATTTCCAGTTCACGACCGTGGTGAAAATGGATCCCCGGACGCAGGAAAAAGCGCCAGTGCAGGGGGGAGATTTGCTGCCAGTGGTGGGCTATGTCGGCTTCCAGTTCCCCATTTTCCTCATTTACGCGGGTCAGGGCGCTGAAGATTTGGCGGGCAATGTGGGTTTCTGAGCGACGCAGTGCGCTGCCGGGCAGCAGATTTTGCATGGGACGATAGTAAAGTACGCGCAGGATGTGACGGCCCTGACGGAAGCTGCGGCCCAGATGGGAAACCAGCATCTGCCGCACGGCCGTTTTGTCGCCGACCAGTTGCACCAGCTGATCGATGCGATCTTGCTCCAGCAGATCTTCCGCGCGCTGTTGCTGGAGCGCCAGTCCGGTATACAGGAAGGTTAAGCGTGAACGTTTTCCGCGTCCCACTTCCGCCTCCCACGTCAGCCAGCCGCGCTCCTGCATGGTATTGAGCAGCGTGCGCATATGACGGCGCGAGCAGCTCAGCAGATCCGCCAGTTCGTTGAGCGTGGTGTCCTGTGTTTTGCCGTCGCAGCATTGCCACAAGCGGATGAACTGTTGTTGCAGACGGCCAGAAGACATAAAAGGGGAACTAGAT
>NZ_JBFWLF010000247.1:0-6882 GCF_050252275.1 Citrobacter sp.
GCATACGCTGGTGCAACGTCAGCGACGGCTTCTCGGCAAACAATTGCTGGTAGTCGGTGGCGAACTGCCCTAAATGCCAGAACCCCCACTGCATTGCCGCATCCTTGACCGTGGTACTCTGCGACCACGGGCTGATTAATTCCCGTCGCACCGCATTCAGGCGGATCCTTTTCAGCCACGCATTCGGTCCAATCCCCAAAATGGCGTGAAATGCATTCTGCAACGTACGACGGCTGACGTGAAGCTGGTTGCAGAGGTCGAGTACCGTCAGCGGCTCCGACATATTTTCCAGCACATACTCACGCGCCCGGGAGAGCAGTTTGCGGTAGCCCTGGTGGCTGATACTCTCCGCCGAGTTGATAGGATGCGCGTCCTCCAGCATCATGCCCATCGCCAACAACAGATTATCCCCCAGCACCTTACGCACTGCAGGTTGATGAAGATTCTCCGGGTTCTCGCTAAAAGTCGCCAGCGCCTGCTGGACAAAGCCCCACAGCGCCGCCTTGTGCTGCTCTTTGACCTCCAGCGCCGACTGGTTGCGCAGCATATGCAGCACCCTTTCCGGATTATGTAAAAACTGTGCCTGACGGGAAATCACATCCTCTGAAATCACTACCCCGAGAATCGTGTAATCATCCGGCGTGCTCAGCTCGAACTCCGTACCGCCCGGGCGGGTCGCAATCTCGGCGCTGCCGAGACACTGTGCGCCAATAAATCCCTGCTCGCCCCGCGTGGCCGGAATGCCAAACCAGAACGAATTCGGCCACACCAGGCATGACTGACGCAGCGCCAGTCCGGTGTATTCGCGAAAAACCTGAATGTCATCGAGCAAGATTTCCGTGAATTCACCATGAAACTTCCCCGGATGCAGTTGATCGTAAATCTGCTGCCAGGCAGTGATGGTCAGGGCGTGCTCATAAACATCCGTGGTCCGCCGCTGGTGAACGTTGTCCACTTCCACCTTTGGCGTGAGTTTAACGTCTTCGGGTAACGCTTCATGATAAAGATGGTGCAAACTGGCTGAACGGGTCTTTTTCATGATCTTTTATGCCGGACGCCTGGTAAGACGCCCGGCCCTCCGACAGGTTAATTTTTTAAGCGATAGCGACTACTGCGTTTACGCAACGCCCCGTCAGTGAAGAGCTGTTCCAGTGCGTTTCTGGCCTCTTCAAGCGGCCAGCCAAAGTGCGCGGCGACCTCTCCTGCCGTCATTCCCTGACGCGCTGTAGCGAGCTGCGCCAGCAGCGCGTCGGCGTATTCAGACCGTACAGGTGCTTCAGGCTTCGGCGCTATCTTCTGCTCAGGGGATTTCGACGCGCGCTTAAATCCGCCGATCAGCCACTGGGTGTCGTCTTCTGGCCGACCAATTTCTTTGCGGCTGATGACGCGGCCTGTCCGCTGTGCTGCGGCGCTTCCGGCATCCAGCGCCGCACGACACGCCGCCAGATCGCCTTCCACCACCAGCGTCACTTTGCCCGGGTCAAGCACTTCATGACTCAGCAGGTTGACATTAGCCGCCTTCAGCATGGCATCCGACGCGTCCACGGCGGCAACCATGCCCTCCACTTCCAGTAACCCCAGTGCATTGATCATTGATGACCTCCGTTACGCGCGCTGAACAGGATTACGGGCGATGTCCAGAACCGCATCGGCAAAGGCATTACAGGCAGCTTTACAGGCAGCCTGGCTACCGGTCAAAAACGCCGCCGAGTAGTTAGTTTCTGACGGAGGCGGCACGTAGGTCACCAGTTGAACATCGGCGGATTTCATTGCCGCATCAATGCCATACGTTGCTTCCAGCGGCGGTGCCACCAGATAAGCCAGCGGATCGCCCAGCGCGATCCCTGCCGTTGACGACAGATAAGAGCCGGTACGCGACACCACATGCGCCAGGAACGCGGTGTTTTCCGCATCGTTCGCCCACTGGAACGCCGCGCCGCCTTCGATATGCGCCACCATCGCATCCAGCCCGGCGCGCACTTCCGCCGGGTTTGGACCGCCCAACATAATCAACACTTCACCGGCTGTCGGCGATGGCCCATGGGCCGCCCCGGCGTACAGCGAACGGCCATACACCACTTCAACCATCGCCTGTTTTGTCGCTTCGTCTGCGGCAATATACGTCACGTCATCAGAATCTGCCGTGATGAGACCGAGGCTACGTATATGCGACGGTAATTTAAGTTCACGTGCAAACCCGTCGTTCACGGAAGCAATCACGCGCATCGCGCTGACCGACGGTCGAATCAAATCTAATGCTGGCATGATGCCTCCTTAACGGGTCATGTTGATGCCGGACGCTTTCTGCTCCAGCATGCGTTTGGCCAAATCCACGATGACAGCAGCGGCTTCTACCGGCGGCGTACCGCCCTGGTGGATGTTGGAAATACAGGTACGGTCGGCCTCCACCGTCGTCGCCACGCGCGGTGAATAGACCGCGTAGCAGGAGAGACTCTCCGACTGCCCCAGTCCTGGACGTTCACCGACCAGCAGAATCACCACTTTCGCTCCGAGGATCTCGCCGATCTGGTCTTCAATCTTCACGCGGCCATAGCGGACAAAGAACGGTGTCCCGACCTTCAGTCCGGCCTGCTTCAGACCGGACAGCAGCGGTGGCAGGATCTCTTCATAGTTCGCGGTGATCGCATCGGTAGACAGGCCGTCAGACACCACCACCTGAACATCCGGATTTGCGACGCACTGCGATTTCAGCGCCTCTATGGCTTCCTGACTCAAACGGCGGCCCATATCCGGGCGCGTCAGGTAGAGATTTTTGTCGCTGATTTCCGAACGCACTTCCAGCAGTCCCTGCGCTTTCACCCACTCTTCCGGCACCTCTTTCAGTACGGTGTCTTTTGAGCGTGAGTGGTCGGCGAGAAAACGCAGTAGCGCCTGAGTGCGTGGACGCGGACCGGCACGCCCGGTGCAAACGCGCGCTGCGGTACTGCGCCGCAGTTCGGTCAGCACCTCTGCGCGATGCGGGTTCTCCACGCCAATCCAGGCTTTTGCTTCAGCGGAGCCTAAATCCAGCGCACAGCTCTCTGTAGTCGACGGTGCCGCACACTGCGGTTTGTCGCAGGACTGCGACGGGGCGGCGGTCTGCGGCTGTGTCTGTCCCATTGACGCCATTACGCTGCGTACAATTTCTTCAATCTGTTTTTGATCCATTGTTTGTCATCCCCGCGTCATCAGAAGAACAGTGACGGATCGCCCGCCCGTTTGGTCAGGCGACCGTTTGCCATAATGCCCATCGTTTCCAGCCAGCGTTCAAACTCCGGCGACGGACGCAGATTCAGCAACTGGCGTACGGTCGCCGTATCGTGGAAGGCGGTGGTCTGGTAGTTGAGCATGATGTCGTCGCCAAGCGGCATACCCATGATGTAGTTACAGCCCGCGGTGGCGAGCAGAATCATCAGGTTTTCGTTGAGGTTCTGATCGGCATCGGCATGGTTGGTGTAGCAGCAGTCACAGCCCATCGAGATGCCGCTCAGCTTGCCCATAAAGTGATCTTCCAGACCGGCACGAATAATCTGGCGGTCGTTGTAGAGATACTCCGGCCCGATAAAGCCCACCACGGTGTTCACCAGGAATGGATCGTAGTGACGCGCCAGGCCGTAGTTACGTGCTTCCATCGTTACCTGGTCCGCCCCGAAGTTCGCCCCGGCGGACAGCGCCGAGCCCTGTCCGGTTTCAAAATACAGGCAGTTTTCTCCGGCGATCCGGTTAAACTCCGCCCCTACCGCACGCGCTTCGTCCAGCATTGCCAGCTCTACGCCGAACTCTTTTAAGCCCTTTTCACTGCCGCAGATACTCTGGAAGATCAGTCCGCCCGGCGCACCGCGACGGATCGCTTCAATCTGCGTGGTAACGTGCGCCAGCACACAGCCCTGGGTCGGGATGTTGAACTTGTCGATCACCCCATAAACCGTGTCCAGTACGCGGCTTAAGTTCTCCACATCGTCGGTCACCGGGTTGACGCCAATCACCGCATCGCCGGCACCAAAAGAGAGCCCTTCGTAGATTTGCGCGGCAATACTCTGCACATCATCACGGGTATCGTTCGGCTGCAGACGACAGCTGAAGGTGCCCGGAATACCGATCGTGGTGTTGGCCTTTTTGATTACCGGCATTTTCTTGCCGCCGTAGATCAGATCGGCGTTAGAGCAGATCTTCGCCACTGCCGCCACCACTTCCGAGGTCAGTCCTTTACGCGTAAAGGCAATATCATCAACCGAGGTGTCATCGCTCAGCACATGCTCACGCAGCTCGCTGATGCTCCAGTTCTTAATGCGGTTGTAGGCCGTTTCGTTGACATCGTCCTGAATCAGGCGTGTGACGCAGTCCTCTTCATAGGAAATCACCGGGTTATTGCGAATATCCGCCACCGTCATTTCCGACAACACCTGTTTCGCCGCGACACGCTCCTGCGAGCTTTGCGCCGCGACGCCGGCCAGCACATCCCCCGAACGCAGTTCGTTGGCTTTTGCCAGCACCTCTTTTACATCCTTAAACTGATAAACATTGCCGAACAATGTGGTCTTTAGTTTCATAAGTCGTTCCCTCAGGAAGGAAATGCGAGTGATTTCACCGTCACCGGCACAACCGATCCGCCAAACAAAGGCGTACCAATGTCGATATAGTCGCCCGCCCGGACAATCACTTCGTCAATGACCGCCAGCGGGAGTTGCTGTAACTGTGGGCGCAACAGCATGCCCAGCGCTTTACCAAAGTCCTGCTCGGCCACCACCAGCAGGGGATGCGGATTCGGGTAACGCGCGATGAAGGCCAGCAGCGCGTCGATGACCGTAAGTAATGCGGCGTAACGCACCGGCAACGAGGCGGGAAGCGCCAGTACGTATGCGTCAGTCTGTGGATCCAGATCGAGCTGCATCAGCGCCTGTTGCCACGCGCCAACCAGATCGGCGTCATCCAGCGGGATCGCTACCGGCAGATTACGTAGCGGCAACTGAACCCCTTCCAGCCAGATGGTGCTGCCCGAGAGCGACAGCGTGTGCGCCCCTGCGCCAATCACCGTGGCGCGCACGGTCTGCGCCGGAAACTGCACGTTCATCGCACGCAGACGCGGATGCTCATGCAGCGCCGTCGCCAGCAGCGGCCCAATATCAGAAAAGCAGAACGGATCGGCAGGCAGATTGCGATAGCACTCTCCCACGCCGCCGGACAGGGTGATGACCTCCGGCTTCGCGTCCGCTGGCAGTAACCCGGTTTGCATCAGCGTTTGCGCCAGCGGCGACAACGCGCCGTCGATCACTTCTACGATCAGACTCGCCATCCGCTGCGCCACCTGCCCTAACTGCGCGACGGTCAGTGAACGGGCATCGGTACCCACCCCGAATACCTCATCGACAATCTTCTGACCGGGTTGATGGGCATGTACGACGCGCCCTTGACCGTCGGTCTCCAGCAGACGCCCGCCGACGTTCAGACAGGCGGTGCCGCTCACCTTTCCGGCATCAAACAGCGCGTAGTTCGAAGTGCCGCCGCCGATGTCGATGTTCAGCACCCGGCACATCCGCTGTTCAGACAGGGTTTGCGCCCCGGCGCCGTGACCGGCAATCACCGATTCCAGATGCGGTCCGGCACTGGCAACCACAAAGTCACCGAGCGACTGGGAGAGCGTCATCACCGCCGGGCGCGCGTTGCGGGTTTTCGCGCTCTCGCCGGTGATGATGATGGCTCCTGAATCAACCGATTCCGGCGCGATCCCCGCCGCCTGATACTGCGCGAGGATCAGCGCTTTAAGGTCGTCCTCCCGTAACCCGCCCTGCTTATCGACGGGGGTAAAGAAGACCGGGCTTTGCCAGCTAATGTCGCGTTTGATGAATTCGTAACGGGGCACCTGCGACACTGCCGCACGGTTAACCAGTTCCAGGCGCGAGAAGATCACCTGCGTGGTCGTGGTGCCGATATCGATACCGACGCTCAATAGCTGGCGCGTGTTCACGATTGCGCCTCCACTTCCGTTTCTGCCGGAACGTTTTCATCTTTTGGCACCAGCATCATGGCCACGCCAATCGCCGTAACACCGCCAATCAATTTGCCGACAATCATCGGGAAGATCATGGCGTTCATGTTGGCCGCCGCGAAGCCTAAGTGGTCACCCAGCGCGAAGGCTGCGGAGACGGCGAAGGCGCAGTTGATCACTTTGCCGCGGGTATCCATCTGCTTCATCATGCCGAACATCGGGATGTTATTCGCCAGTGTCGCCACCATGCCGCCAGCTGCCATATTGTTGATTTTCAACAGGCTTCCGACGCGCATCAGCGGTTTCTCAAACCAACGGGTCAGTAACAGCACCATCGGATACGCCCCGAGCAGTACGCAGGAGATAGAACCGATCACTTCAATGGCGCGCATCACTTCACCGGGGGTGTCGCCAGGTGCCATAAAGATGGGATCGAGACCGGGGATCAGCTCCCAGCCCAGCAGGAACTTGATGACTGCCGCGGCGAGACCAATGGTGATCAGCGCAACGAGGAATTTGGCGAAGATCTGGAAGCCGTTGATCATTTTTTCCGGGATGAATTTCAACCCCAGCGCCACCAGCACGGCGACGATAATCACCGGGATCATGTTCATCAGGATCAGCGCGAAGGTGAACTCGACCGGTTGTCCGTTGATCTCAACGCCCGAATACATCGCGACCAGACCACCGGCAATACAGCCGATAGGGATCGTGACAATGCCTGCCAGCACGCCAAGCGCCAGATAACGGCGGTCAGACGGCTCAATAATGCCCAGCGCAACGGGGATAGAGAACACGATGGTGGGCCCCATCATTGCCCCCAGAATCAACCCCGAGTAGAGCCACGCCGCGACGTCGCCACCCGCCAGCTCTTTGGCAAGGAAGAAGCCGCCCAT
>NZ_JBFWLF010000248.1:0-6857 GCF_050252275.1 Citrobacter sp.
GCCAGCGCCGCATAATCATGTCCGGCGATAGCAGGCCAGACAGCAAGCGCGGAGAGCACCTCATTTCCGGTGTTGATTAAGCGGTGTGCGGTAAAACCTGGGATGATATGAATGGATCCGGCGAAATCGTTTTCCAGTCGCGCCTGCCCGTGCTCATTTTGCAGCAGCAAAAGTCCCTTTCCGCGCAGGCCAAAATAGACTTCGCCCTGTTCACGGCGCGCATGGAAATGCCCGCGGGTCATAAAGTATTCACCGCCGACATGTCCGGGATAAAGATGCGTCACGCCCGTATAGAGTTCGCCTTCCGCCGAAGAAGTCGCCAGCATCTCAACGTCATACACCACGTGTTCGCCCGCCAACTGTTGCCGGGCAGGCTCATCGGCAAAAACCTCAATGAGATTCTGAATGCGGGTTGATTTACGTAACAGCGGCCCTTTTGCCAACGCGCCGCTCGCCCATTCCACCTGCGGTGGCTGGATAAAAGTAAGATTCATATGCGTCTCCGGCCCGAGGAGAACAACAGAATCAGATTAGCAGATTAATCGATTAACCTTCCAGTTCCGTCCACAGAGTGCGGTGCGTATCACACTCCTTACGGTGCCAGTGCCAGAACTTCTGCCACCCACTGCTGGAACCCTGCAACATTAATTTCCAGAGCGACCTGCACGTTTGCTGGTCTGTTCATCCGCCCTTCAATATCCACCACGGTCGTCCCGGCGGTATAATCCCCCTGGGTTTCAACCGCGACAAAGCACGGCTTGACGGTAAACAGATCCGGACGCACCAGCCAGGCAATCGCGCAGAGATCGTGCATTCGCACGCCGGTGCGCATTGTCCCGCTGCGATAGTGGCTGAACAAGGCATGTAACATCTTTCCAGTGCGATTGAGGGTGGGCAGCGAGGCCAGATAATCCGGCGTCAACATCGCCTGGTTTGTGACATCCAGCCCACACATCACAATCTCAATGCCACTTTCGAATACGCGCGCTGCGGCTTCCGGATCGACGGCGATATTGAATTCAGCGTTAGGGGTGAAATTTCCCCGTCCGGCAGAACCGCCCATGATCACCAGACGGCGGATGTTGAAGGTGCACTCCGGATAGTGCATCAGCAACAGCGCAATATTCGTCAGCGGACCAATCGCCACCAGCGTGATCGGCTCCGGGGCGCTGATCAGCGCGTCACGAAGGGCGATAAACGCCGGTTTCGCTAGCGGTTGTCGGTCATGCTCGACAAAATCATAGCCTTCCATGCCGGATTCGCCGTGAACATAGGCGGCATCGCGTAGCGGACGTAACAGCGGCGTGGCGGCCCCCTGAGCGAGGGGAATGTCGGCATTCCAGAAATGCAGCAGTTGCAGGGCGTTGCGGGTGGTCTTTTCCACGGAAACATTACCGGCGACCGTAGTCATCAATTGCAGATCGAGCTGAGGGGCAAACAGCGCAGCAGCAATCGCCGCAGCATCATCAATGCCCGGATCGGTGTCGAGAATAATGGGCAGACGTTCCATAAGTGATTCTCCCTTATGCGTTTATTAGCCATTTTGCTGTTATTTAGCTTACTATATAGCCCATCACTGTGAAGGTATTTAGCCAGGAAATGCAATGAAAGTCGTGCAGACCAGTCTCTCCGAATCTGTTACTCAGCATCTTGCCGGGCGCATTCTGCGCGGCGAACTGGCAGCAGGCAGCGCGCTACCTGGCGAAAATGAACTGGCGACAGAGTACAACGTCTCGCGTACCTCGCTGCGCAATGCCCTGGCGACACTCGCCGCCAAAGGGCTTATCTCCATTCAGGCGAAAAAGCGCAGTACCGTCAATGCCCGCGATCAGTGGAGTTTACTGGATATCGATGTCCTGAACTGGCTGGCGACAGGTAAAGTCGATGCCGAACTGGTGGAACAACTGATGGTCACGCGTCTGATGTTTGAACCCAATGTCGCCACGCTTGCGGCGCTGAATGCCAATGGTCACGATCTGGCCGCGATGGAAGATGCGCTCACACTGATGCGAAGCGGTCAGTTAGAAGCTGAAAAAGCCAAATTTGAAGCCGGCGATGTGGCCTTTCACCAGGCGCTGCTCCGGGCCACACACAACCCTTTCCTGCTGGCGCTGGGCAATGCGCTTAGCGCCGCGATGGTGCTCTCATTCCGTCAGACGCTGGAAGAAGACCTGCATGAAACTAAAACGGCGGTGGATGAGCATTTTCAATTGTTTGAAGCCATTCGCCTGCGCCAGGCAGATGACGCAAGGGCATTTATGCGCAGTATTCTGCTGCATGCCGCCGGAAAAAGTATCTGGCAGGATCGTCCAGCCTGCGTTGATCACCTTCTTTGATCCTTCACTGACATAATTTCGATCTCTCTCACAGATCGTGGTGTTTTTTTGCCCTAACATTCTTGTATTACAAGATTAACTTATTTGTATTACATGAAATGAAAAAACACTGGATCGCCGTCGACTGGGGCACGACCAACTTTCGTGCATTTTTGATCAATGACCAGCAGGTTATTGCATCTGTGGCACAGCCTTGCGGTCTGCTTACCCTGTCTAAAGACGCGTTTGCCGCTACGCTTCACCAGCATCTGGCTCCCTGGCTGACTGAGCTGGGTGCGTTACCCATCGTTATGGCGGGCATGGTCGGTTCACAGCAAGGGTGGCAGGAAGTACCGTATGTCGCCGCTCCGGCGAATGCCGTTAAGCTGCGGAAAAACGCGCTTCCCCTTTCTACGCCATGGGGAAGCCCAGCGTGGATTGTGCCCGGCGTTAGCTCGGCCAGTGCCTATGGTCTTCCCGATGTTATGCGCGGTGAAGAAGTCCAGTTGCTGGGGCTCAATGCCCTTCACCCGGCTCATGAGCATCACGCTATTTTGCCGGGGACTCACAGCAAGCACGCGCTGTTGCGGAAAGGTGAAATTACTCACTTCTCCACGCTGATGACGGGCGAACTCTTTTCACTGCTCAGCCAGCATTCATTGCTGGGTCGCGCGTTACCTGAACAGCAGGATAACAGCACCGCATTTGTGGAAGGCGTGTTGACCGCCAACGCGGGCATCCCCTTCAACCATCTCATTTTTTCTGCCCGTACCCGTCGTCTGAATGGCGAAATCGCACTCAGTGCGGTTCACAGCTATCTCTCAGGGTTGTTGATTGGCTATGAGCTTTCCACGATGTCAGCAGAAAAAGAGAGCTGGGTTGTTGGCTCACCTTCCCTTTGCGAGCGCTATCTGCTCGCCGCACAGGCCCTGGACATCCCTTTACGCACTGCCGATGGCGATACCTGCTTCCTGCGGGGAATGGCCGCCTTTTATGCACAGCTTCCGGAGACACACGCATGACCCCTGAGATTTTTTTTGAACACTGGCGAGAAGAACCGCTGCCGCTGATCGCGATTCTTCGCGGCATCACGCCAAAGGATGCGGTAAGCGCCGCAGAAATTCTGATTGAAGCGGGATTCCGCTGGCTGGAAGTCCCGCTGAACAGCCCATCGGCACTGGAGTCCATCCAATTGATGCGCCAGGTTGCGGGTGACCGCGCCAGAGTGGGCGCAGGCACCGTACTGACCGTGCAACAAGTGGATGAGGTGGCGGCGGCAGGCGGCGAGCTTATCGTCTCTCCGAATGCCGATGCCGCCGTCATCCAGCGTACTCGTCATCACAACATGGTGAGTTTGCCTGGTGTCATAACGCCGACAGAGGCCTTTGCCGCACTGCATGCAGGTGCCAGCGCGCTGAAGTTTTTCCCCGCAGAGCAGTTTTCGCCTGAATTACTGAAAGCCTTTCGCGCCGTTCTGCCCCGTAACCTGGCCTGCCTGCCCGTGGGCGGGATCCGTCCGGATACGGAGCAAATGCAGCGCTACGTGCAGGCCGGAGCCAACGGTTTCGGGCTGGGTGGTGCACTTTATCAGGCTGGAATGCCGATGGATGAGCTGACGAAACGCGCCGGCGCATACCGCCAGGCATGGGAGCAGGTGCAATAACGATGAACCGCTTGCTGGCAGACAACCTGCGTTGTGTTAGCGACTACCGGGCACAGCTTGGCGAAACGCCGATCTGGTGCGATCGCAGCGCTTCTCTGTTGTGGGTCGACATTCTGGCGGGAAAACTGCTGCGCTACTGGCCGCAGGCTCAACGTACTGAAATACACGAGATGCCCGTGTTTACCAGCGCCGTGCTGTTAACCACGCTTCAGGACGTGTTCATTGCGGTAAGTCAAAGCGGGATCTGGTGTTATGACTACGTAAACCTCGCTAAAACATTACTTTCCCCATGGCCAGAAACGGAAAAAGGGAAGCGTCCCAATGAAGCGGCGATAGCGCCAGACGGATCGCTGTGGTTCAGCACGATGGATCCAAAGGCGATAGAGACCTCTGGCACGTGGTATCGGCTGGATGCCGCGGGTGGTGAAGCGAAAAAGATGCTCGGCGCACAGCAGGTGCCTAACACACTGCAATGGTACGACGACTATGTCTGGTTTGCTGATTCCCTTCGTCATCAAATTCATTGTGCGAAAGAAACGGCCAATGCACTGACCATCCAGCAGACCTACTGCGTTCCCGGCATTCCGGACGGTTCGGCGCTAACCACCGATGGCTGTTGATAAACGCTCGCTGGGGCTCGTCTTTACTGACCGTTGCGGCATTAAAGAAAACAACCATGACGCCGCTCTATGACCTGCCGCTGCCGGTATGCCAGCCCAGCAGTTGTACGTTTGGTGGACCTGAACTTTCCGATCTTTTTATTACTTCCGCACGCGATGGGCTGCTTAGTCCTGACAGTATCGACGGTGCACTTATCAGCATAAAAACCCCCTACACGGGCATGCCTGAGCGCCGCTTCAGGCTCTGACCGGGTAATAAGAAAGGTAATGTTATGACGACATCTTCTTCCCTCAACCGGCAGGCACTTACCGTCTGCTTCCTGGCCGCCCTGGCAGGTCTGCTGTTTGGTCTGGATATGGGCGTTATCGCGGGCGCGCTGCCGTTTCTCGCCCAGGAATTCCAGCTCAGCAGCCACCAACAGGAAATCGTGGTCAGCATCATGATGTTCGGTGCGGCACTAGGTGCGCTGGGCAGCGGCCCGATGTCCTCTGCGCTCGGTCGTCGTAAAAGCCTGCTGCTCGGCGCATTGCTGTTTATTATCGGCTCCGTCGGCTGCGCGTTTTCCGACAGCATGGAAGTGCTTGCCATTTCTCGCTTTATTCTCGGTCTGGCGGTGGGTGTTGCCTCTTTCACCGCGCCGTTGTACCTGTCTGAAATCGCGGCGGAAAACATCCGCGGCAGCATGATTTCACTCTATCAGTTGATGATCACCATCGGCATTCTGGCCGCGTTCATTTCTGACACGCTTTTGAGCGGAGGTGGGCACTGGCGCTGGATGCTTGGCGTAATTACCTTCCCGGCGATCATTTTGTTTATTGGCGTGCTGACGTTACCGGAAAGCCCTCGCTGGCTGGCAATGAAAGACAAGCACGCGCTGGCGGAAAAAGTACTGTGTTTGCTGCGTAACAGCCAACGCGAGGCACGCGAAGAGCTGGAGCAGATCCGCGAAAGTGTGAAGATGAAGCAGCGCGGCTGGCAGTTATTTCGCAATAACCGCCATTTCCGTCGCTCAACCGGCCTGGGAATTCTGCTGCAGTTTATGCAGCAGTTCACCGGCATGACCGTCATCATGTATTACGCGCCAAAGATTTTTGAGATTGCCGGTTTCGCTACCGTTCATGAGCAAATGTGGGGCACGGTGATCGCGGGATTGACCAACGTTTTAGCCACGTTTATCGCCATTGGTCTGGTGGATCGCTGGGGTCGTAAGCCCATCCTGAAACTGGGTTATGCCGTGATGGCGATATGCATGGGGATCCTCGGTTATATGTTCTACAGCGGGATCGCTGGCCTGACTGAACAATATGTCGCCGTTGCCGTACTGCTGATCTTTATCACCGGTTTTGCGATGAGCGCAGGCCCGCTGATCTGGGTGCTGTGCTCGGAGATCCAACCGCTTGCCGGACGTGATTTCGGCGTCACCTGTTCCACCATGGCGAACTGGATCGCCAACATGATTATCGGCGCAACGTTCCTGACGCTTATCGACACCATAGGTAGTCCGAATACCTTCTGGCTGTATGGCGTGCTCAACGTTATCTGTATCGGCCTGACCATTCTGTTTGTCCCTGAAACCAAAAATATTTCTCTGGAACATATCGAACGCAATCTGATGAGCGGCGCTGCACTTCGCGATATCGGGCAGCGTGACATCCCTCAGCCTGAAAACCGCCCTGCGGTTAACTAAGCGAGAGCACAAAAATGACAACGACTACTGAAGACAGCGTTTACCGCAAAGTTACGCGCAGACTGATCCCGTTTTTGATCCTCTGCTATTTCTTTGCCTATCTCGACCGCGTCAACGTTGGGTTCGCCAAACTGCATATGCAGGATGCGCTTAACTTCAGCGATACCGTCTACGGACTTGGCGCGGGTATCTTCTTTATCGGCTACTTTCTGTTTGAGTTGCCGAGCAACCTCCTGATGCAGCGCTTTGGCCCGCGCTTCTGGATAGCCCGTATTATGGCCACGTGGGCCATTCTTTCCGCCGCGATGATTTTTGTTACCACACCCACACAGTTCTATGTGCTGCGTTTCCTGCTCGGTGCCGCGGAAGCGGGATTCTTTCCTGGGATCGTGTTCTATTTGACGCTGTGGTTCCCGTCCTGGCGCTCGGCACGCACGCTGGGGCTGTTTATTCTGGTCACGCCTCTCTCCACCATCATCGGCAGCCCACTGTCCGGCCTTATCCTGAAACTGTTTGAAGGTGTGGACGGCCTCCATAACTGGCAGTGGCTGTTCCTGGTCGAAGCCATTCC
>NZ_JBFWLF010000249.1:0-6818 GCF_050252275.1 Citrobacter sp.
ACAAAGAAGGAAAAAACGTGGTTTTTCCTTCTTTGTGGTTATCAGCCGAAAATCAATGAATTGATTTTCCTGGTTTTTAATAAGGTGATCTGTGCTTGTCCGGTATCGGAATGAAGTTTGTCATCACTCTCAAAGGACAGCCTGAGCTGTCCTTTTTTGTCATTTGCTGTTTTACAGCAGGTCGCGGAACTGGGTCATTTTCAGCGCCAGTTCTACACCGCGCACTTCCGCCAGCCCTTTCAGACGGCCAATCGCGGAATAACCCGGGTTGGTTTTCTTATGCAGATCGTCCAGCATTTGATGACCGTGATCGGGGCGCATCGGAATGGGACGCAAATCCCCCGCCTTCTTACGGCGCTGCTCTTCGGTCAGAATCGCCGTCACCACCGCGACCATATTCACATCACCCTGCAAATGTGCGCCTTCATGGAAGGTTTTCGGGTTCGCTTCGCGGCACGTCGAGCGCAGATGGGTAAAGTGGATACGATCGCCAAAGGTTTCAATCATTTTCACCAGATCGTTATCCGCACGAACGCCGTAAGAGCCTGTGCACATGGTGAAACCGTTGTAGATGCTGTCGACGGTCTCTTTCAGCCACTGCATATCTTCAATGGTGGAGACAATGCGTGGTAACCCGAGAATCGGACGCGGCGGATCGTCAGGATGCACTGCCAGACGCACGCCCACTTCTTCAGCCACCGGGACAATCGCACGCAGGAACACGGCCATATTGTCACGCAGATCGTCTTTGCTGATGCCGTCATACTCGGCCAGACGCGCGCGGAACTGATCGAGCGTATAACCCTCTTCCGCACCAGGCAGACCGGCAATGATATTACGGGTCAGTTTTTCGATATCCGCGTCGCTCATGGCATTGAAATAGGCCAACGCCTGACGCTGTTCTTCTTCGCTATAGTCCGCTTCCGCACCCGCACGCTTGAGGATATGCAACTCAAAAGCGGCGAAGGCTATTTGATCGAAACGCAGCGCTTTCGAACCGTCTGGCAATTCGTACTCAAGGTCGGTACGCGTCCAGTCCAGAATCGGCATAAAGTTATAGCAGACGGTGTCGATGCCGCAGGCTGCCAGATTACGGATGCTCTGCTGATAATTTGCGATCCATGTCTGATACTGACCGGAGCGGGTCTTGATCTCTTCATGAACCGGAATACTTTCGACCACCGTCCAGGTTAACCCTTTTTCCGCCAGAATCGCCTGACGTTTTTTAATCTCATCGACCGGCCACACTTCACCGTTCGGAATGTGGTGCAATGCTGTCACAACACCCGTTGCACCAGCCTGACGCACATCATCAAGCGATACCGGATCGTTAGGCCCGTACCAACGCCAGGTTTGTTCCATTGCTTTACCTCACAAAGTTGTTATACCAAATTAGCTTACCTGAATGACGACTACCATACAGGCTTCTGCGAGGTGATCAATAAAAGGGGCGTGATTGATTGATCCAGCTCACATTACCCGGATAAATCAGGCTTACCAATTTAATTTGTTGTCATATAACTTTACACTGGCGTTGTTAATTTATGGTTAATCAGGTGTGTAATAAATGACTACAATTGCCTCAGCAATATTGCCGGATGGCGTACAAACGCCACGCTATGACCGCCAGCAACTGAAAACCCACATGGTGCATTTCGGTTTTGGTGCCTTTCATCGTGCGCATCAGGCATTACTGACCGATCGGGTGCTGAACGCCCAGGGCGGAGATTGGGGAATTTGTGAAATCAGCCTGTTCAGCGGCGACACGCTGATGCGTCAACTCCGCGAGCAGGATCATTTATACACCGTGCTGGAAAAAGGCGCAGACGGCAATCAGGCGATTATTGTCGGTGCCGTCAACGAATGCCTGAATGCGAAACTCGATTCGCTCGCCGCTATAATCGAAAAATTCTGCGAACCTCAGGTGGCGATTGTCTCACTGACCATCACCGAAAAAGGGTATTGCATCGATCCGGCTACCGGTGCGCTGGACCTGACAAATCCGCGCATTGTTCACGACCTGCAATCGCCTGATGAACCCCATTCAGCACCGGGTATTCTGGTGGAAGCACTGTCACGTCGGCAGGCACGCGGCCTGGCAGCTTTTTCTGTACTCTCCTGCGATAACATTCCTGATAACGGGCACGTCGTGAAGAACGCCGTGCTGGGGATGGCGGAAAAACGATCCCCCGCGCTGGCAGACTGGATCCGCGAGCACGTCAGCTTCCCCGCCACGATGGTCGACCGTATTGTTCCCGCCGCGACGGAAGAGTCGCTGGCGGAGATCACCCGCGAACTGGGCGTGACCGATCCTTGCGCCATCAGCTGTGAACCGTTCATTCAATGGGTGGTTGAAGACCACTTTGTCGCCGGTCGTCCCGCATGGGAAGCGGTTGGCGTGCAGATGGTCAGCGATGTGCGTCCCTGGGAAGAGATGAAATTACGGATGCTTAATGGCAGCCACTCGTTTCTCGCGTATCTCGGTTATCTTTCCGGATTTCAGCATATTAATGAGTGCATGCAGGACAGCGCATTCCGCGAAGCCGCGTACCGACTGATGGTGGACGAACAGGCGCCGACGCTTACTATTACTGACGTGGATTTGACCGGTTACGCGCAAAGCCTGATTGAACGCTTTGCGAATCCGGCGCTGAAGCATAAAACCTGGCAAATCGCGATGGACGGCAGTCAGAAACTGCCGCAGCGGATGCTGGCGGGCATTCGTCTCCATCTGGCACGCGAAAGCGCATGGCCACTCTTAGCGCTGGGCGTGGCGGGGTGGATGCGCTATGTCAGCGGCGTCGATGATGCCGGCACGACCATCGACGTTCGCGACCCGCTGAATGATAAAATCCGCGCAAGGGTCGCGGCCAGTACTGAGGATCAGCGCGTGTCGGCACTGCTCTCTTTATCGGAAATTTTTGGCAACGACCTCCCGCACAATCCGGTTTTTGTCCAGGCGATTGAAACGGCCTGGCAGCGTATCGCGCAACACGGTGCACATCAGGCGGTGATTGATACGTTAAAAAATTAACAATTTCTGCCATTAAGGTGAACGAAGGCCGTCTTCGTTCGCCCCGCCCTTCTCTTTTTCACTTTTTTTCGCCAGGATTAATAGAAACCGTTACGGTACATTATTCTGGAGCAGGCGTGACCAAAACTAACCTCATCACCGGTTTCCTCGGCAGCGGAAAAACCACTTCTATCCTCCATCTGTTAGCGCACAAAGACCCCGCCGAAAAATGGGCGGTACTGGTCAATGAGTTCGGTGAGGTCGGCATTGACGGCGCTCTGCTTGCTGATAGCGGCGCATTGCTCAAAGAGATCCCCGGCGGCTGTATGTGCTGCGTGAATGGCCTGCCCATGCAGGTTGGACTGAATACCCTGCTGCGTCAGGGAAAACCAGACCGCCTGCTGATCGAACCAACTGGACTGGGGCATCCGAAACAGATCCTCTCCCTCCTCACCGCACCGGTGTATGAACCCTGGATCGACCTGCGCGCTACGTTGTGCATTCTTGATCCTCGCGGATTGCTGGATGAAAAAAGCGTTACCAATGAGAACTTCCGCGATCAGTTAGCGGCAGCAGATATCATTGTGGCGAATAAAACCGATCGTGCGACTGCGGAAAGTGAACGTGCGCTGCAAACCTGGTGGCAACAGTTTGGCGGCCACCGTCAGTTAGTGCAGGCCACGCATGGTCAGATTGACAGACAGTTGCTCGATTTACCGCGTCTGAATCTGGCTGAATTGCCCACCAGCGCCGCGCATTCGCACAGCCATCCAGAACCGCGAGGATTGGCGGCGCTGAGCCTGCCAACTCAACAACGCTGGCGTCGTAGCCTGAACAGCGGTCAGGGGCATCAGGCCTGCGGCTGGATTTTTGATGCCGATACGGTCTTTGACACCATCGGACTGCTGGAATGGGCACGACTGGCGCCGGTTGGCCGGGTGAAGGGAGTCATGCGTATTCCGGAAGGCCTCGTGCGCATTAATCGCCAGGGCGAAGATCTGCACATTGAAACGCAGAATGTCGCGCCGCCGGACAGTCGTATTGAACTGATTTCCAGCACCGAGGCAGACTGGAATACGTTGCAGAGCGCATTGTTGAAGCTTCGTTTAGCTGAACACGCGTAAGGTTGCCTGCGATTTATTGAACAGCGAACACGTTAAATATGAAAATCCGGTTACCACTGATACTTCTGCTGAATGTTGCCGGTCTGGCGTTATTCATGAGCTGGTATATGCCCGTGAATCATGGATTCTGGTTCCCGGTTGACGCCGGCATTTTCCACTTCTTTAACCAGAAACTGGTAGAGAGCCAGGCCTTCCTGTGGCTGGTCGCCATCACCAATAATCGGGCGTTTGACGCCTGTTCCCTGCTGGCGATGGGTTGTCTGATGCTGAATTTCTGGCTGAAAGAAACGCCTGCTGGCCGCCGCCGTATTGTCATCATCGGTCTGGTGATGCTGCTTACCGCCGTGGTTCTGAACCAGGCAGGTCAGGCGCTGCTGCCTGTAAAACGCGCCAGTCCTACGCTCAGTTTTGCTAATATTTATCGCGTCAGCGAATTGCTGCATATTTCGACGAAGGATGCCTCCAAAGACAGTTTCCCTGGCGATCACGGGATGATGCTGCTTATTTTCGCCGCATTTATGTTGCGCTATTTCGGAAAAGCCGCAGGATTTATCGGCCTTATTATTGTTGTGGTTTTTGCTTTCCCACGTGTCATGATCGGCGCCCACTGGTTCACCGATATCGCCGTAGGATCATTAACCGTGGTTCTAATTGGCCTGCCCTGGTGTCTCCTGACCCCGTTAAGCGATCGCCTTATCGCGCTTTTCGACAATTATCTTCCCGGCAAAAACACACAAATCTTAAACAAATAACCCACAATTATTAACATTATCAGGGTTTATTCTTACGCCCTGATGATGTGTTAAGATAAATCATTCACCTCATCGTCATTATTTAGTCATAATATTACCTTTGGGAATGAATAAGTTGTCGGATTTTCCGCCATTTTGCGTTTAAATTGACCAATCCCGTTTATTCACTTTCTGTATCACATTTTCTTATTAAAATTCAGATAAAATCACTCGCCAAGCCTGAAACGATCGGGTAACCTCGAACTCGTTTTGCCTCGCTGGGTTATTATTCTCTTCGCGAATAAATTTGTGCGTTCTGCCACAGTTTTGCGCTTAAAGAATTGTCTCATTGTGCGCAGGTAATTAGTCTCGTCACGTTTGGCATTTTTTATAACGATATTTATCGTTAAGGACTTCAAGGGAAAACAAACAAAATGGTCAAATCTCAACCGATCTTGAGATATATCTTGCGCGGGATCCCCGCGATAGCAGTCGCGGTACTGCTTTCTGCATGTAGCACTACCACAAACACCGCAAAGAACACGCATTCTGAGACGCTTGGTGTGAATCAAGAAGCTTCCTCACTGCAAGCTTCTCAGGATGAATTTGAGAGTATGGTACGTAACCTCGATGTTAAATCGCGGATTATGGATCAGTACGCTGACTGGAAAGGCGTGCGCTATCGTCTCGGCGGCAACTCCAAAAAAGGTATTGATTGTTCCAGCTTTGTACAGCGTACATTCCGTGAACAGTTTGGTTTAGAACTTCCACGCTCCACCTACGAGCAACAGGAAACCGGTAAATCCGTTTCGCGCACTAATCTGCGTACTGGCGATCTGGTTCTGTTCCGCGCAGGTTCGACGGGCCGTCATGTTGGTATTTACATTGGCAACAACCAGTTTGTTCATGCCTCTACCAGCAGCGGTGTCATCATCTCCAGCATGAACGAGCCATACTGGAAGAAGCGCTATAACGAAGCGCGTCGGGTTCTGAGCCGCAGTTAATCGTTTGGTTGCTATCCCTTGGCGACCCTGACGAGACAGACGAAAAGCATCGCTTCGGCGGTGCTTTTTTTTTGATTCCCTTTTTCTCCCTGTGGAAAAGCATGACTCGCCGAAGCAATCCAGGCTATAGTCTTGTTATTCCATCACATTTATCATCATCGCAATCTCAGGATAAAGCCAGGCATCATGTTCACTCACGCCTTAACGACTGGTCGAAAAATCGTGCTTACCTGCCTGATTACCGGGGTTGTCGTTGCTATTGTTATCAGTAGCTTACAATTCGTGATGGCGTGGCATAAGCGGGAAGTTAAATACGACACGCTGGTTTCTGACATTCAGCATTACCTGGTTAGCTATTTTGCCGATCTCAAAAGTACTACCGACATTCTTCAACCGTTGACTTTAAAGACCTGTAAACAAGTCAGCGCAGAACTCACTTCCCGTGCCGCCTTTAGCCTGAACGTTCGTGCCTTTTTGCTGGTCAAGGATAAGAAAGCATTTTGCTCATCGGCAACCGGAGGCATGGATACGCTGCTGACTGAACTGGTCCCCAGCCTCGATATTGGTAAAGATATCGATATGGCGATTATCCCGGGAACGCCGATGATGCCCAATAAACCCGCGATGGTGATTTGGTATCGTAATCCCCTGATGATGAATAGCGGCGTTTTCACCTCCCTGAATATCAACCTTACGCCGTATTTGCTCTATACCGCCCGCCAGGAAGACTTTGACGGGATTGCCATCATCGTCGGCAACACCGTGTTGTCGACCTTTTCAGACCATCTGCTCACCGTTGATGAACTCGACGGTTCACCGGAGCGCGAAGCAAAAATTGCCGGTGTTCCGGTGACGATCAGGCTATACGCAACCAACTGGACCTGGCCCGACTTATGGTATGCCCTGCTTCTCGGCGGGATGGGTGGGATCATTGCGGGTTTACTCT
>NZ_JBFWLF010000250.1:0-6780 GCF_050252275.1 Citrobacter sp.
CGTGACCGGGATTGCTCTCAAACAACCGACGCTGATTGCGCTGGGCCTGACCGGTGGTCTCTATCACCTGGTGAACCACAGCCTGTTCAAAAGCGTGCTGTTTCTTGGCGCGGGCAGCATCTGGTTTCGTACCGGACATCGCGATATCGAAAAACTGGGCGGCATCGGTAAACGCATGCCGGTCATTTCCATTGCGATGCTGGTGGGGCTGATGGCGATGGCTGCACTACCGCCGCTGAACGGATTTGCTGGCGAGTGGGTGATCTACCAGTCCTTCTTCAAACTGGGCAACAGCGGCGCGTTTATTGGTCGTCTGCTGGGGCCACTACTGGCGGTCGGACTGGCGATTACCGGTGCGCTGGCGGTGATGTGTATGGCGAAAGTGTATGGCGTGACCTTCCTCGGCGCGCCGCGCACGAAAGAGGCGGAAAACGCCTGCTGTGCGCCTCTCCTGATGGGCATCAGCGTCGTGGCGCTGGCGATTTGTTGCGTACTCGGCGGGGTTGCCGCGCCGTGGCTGTTGCCGCTGCTGGCGACTGCCGTACCGTTGCCGCTGGAAACCGCCAATACCACCGTATCGCAACCCATGATCACGCTGTTGCTGATTGCCTGTCCGCTGCTGCCGTTCATCATCATGGCGGTGTTCAAAGGCAACCGTCTGCCATCGCGTTCTCGCGGGACGGCATGGGTCTGCGGTTACGATCACGAGCAGTCGATGGTCATTACCGCGCACGGTTTCGCGATGCCAGTGAAGGAAGCCTTTGCACCGGTTCTCAAACTGCGTAAGTGGCTCAATCCGGTAGCGTGGGTTCCGGGTTGGCAAAGCGCGGCGGTACCGGTGCTGTTCCGCCGCCTGGCACTGATCGAACTGGCCGTGCTGGTGGTGATTGTGGTTTCACGAGGAGCCTGAGAATGAGTGTTTTATATCCGTTAATTCAGGCGCTGGTGTTATTTGCCGCTGCGCCGCTGCTATCCGGCGTGACCCGCGTGGCGCGTGCCCGTCTGCACAATCGCCGCGGTCCTGGTGTATTGCAGGAGTATCGCGACCTGCTCAAACTGCTGGGCCGTCAGAGCGTCGCGCCAGCGGATGCTGGCTGGGTCTTTCGTCTGACGCCGTTTGTGATGGTGGGCGTTATGCTGACCATCGCTACCGCGCTGCCGGTGGTAACCGTGGGTTCACCGCTGCCGCAACTGGGCGATTTGATCACGTTGATTTATCTGTTCGCTATTGCCCGTTTCTTCTTTTCTATCGCGGGACTTGATACCGGCAGCCCGTTCACGGCGATCGGTGCCAGTCGTGAAGCGATGCTCGGCGTGCTGGTGGAGCCGATCCTGCTGCTGGGACTGTGGGTCGCTGCGCAGGTTGCGGGTTCCACCCATATCAGCAATATCACCGATACGATCTATCACTGGCCAGCAGCCCGCAGCATTCCGCTGATTTTGGCACTGTGCGCCTGTGCTTTCGCCACGTTTATCGAAATGGGCAAACTGCCGTTCGATTTGGCGGAAGCGGAGCAGGAATTGCAGGAAGGGCCGCTGACCGAATACAGCGGCAGCGGTTTTGCGGTGCTGAAGTGGGGCATTAGCCTGAAACAGTTGGTAGTACTGCAAATGTTTGTCGGCGTGTTCCTGCCGTGGGGACAGATGGAAACGTTCAGCGCAGGTGGACTGTTGCTGGCGCTGGTGATCGCCATCGTCAAGCTGCTTGTCGGCGTACTGGTGATTGCCCTGTTTGAAAACAGCATGGCGCGTCTGCGTTTTTGCGCCACCTCACGCGTGACCTGGGCCGGTTTTGGGTTTGCGTTTTTAGCGTTCGTCTCCTTGCTGGTGGCGTGATTTAAGAGAGTTTGAGCATGTCTGAAGAAAAAGTTGGTCAACAATACCTTGCCGCACTGCACCAGGCGTTTCCTGGCGTGGTGCTGGACGAAGCCTGGCAGACCCGGGATCAACTGACCATCACCGTGAAGGTCAACTATCTGCCGGAAGTGGTCGAATTCCTTTACTACAAGCAGGGCGGATGGCTCTCGGTGCTGTTTGGCAATGATGAACGTCAACTGTGCGGTCATTACGCGGTGTACTACGTGCTGTCGATGGAGCAGGGTACCAAATGCTGGATCACGGTACGTGTTGAAGTTGATGCCAATAAGCTGGAATTCCCGTCCGTCACGCCGCGCGTGCCGGCTGCCGTCTGGGGCGAGCGCGAAGTGCGCGACATGTACGGTCTGATCCCGGTCGGTCTGCCGGACGAACGCCGTCTGGTGCTGCCGGATGACTGGCCGGACGAACTCTATCCGTTGCGTAAAGACAGCATGGATTATCGTCAGCGCCCGGCACCGACCACCGATGCGGAAACCTACGAGTTCATCAATGAACTGGGTGACAAGAAAAATAACGTGGTGCCGATTGGCCCGCTGCACGTCACTTCGGATGAACCGGGACACTTCCGCCTGTTTGTTGATGGCGAAAATATTATCGACGCTGATTACCGCCTGTTCTATGTCCATCGCGGCATGGAAAAACTGGCGGAAACCCGGATGGGCTACAACGAAGTCACCTTCCTGTCGGATCGCGTTTGCGGGATCTGCGGCTTCGCCCACAGCACCGCGTATACCACCTCCGTTGAAAACGCGATGGGCATCGTGGTGCCGGAACGCGCGCAGATGATCCGCGCCATTCTGCTGGAGGTGGAGCGTCTGCACTCCCATCTGCTGAACCTCGGTCTGGCCTGTCACTTCACCGGTTTTGACTCTGGTTTTATGCAGTTCTTCCGCGTACGCGAAACCTCCATGAAGATGGCGGAGATCCTGACCGGGGCGCGTAAGACCTACGGTCTGAACCTGATCGGCGGGATTCGTCGCGATCTGCTGAAAGAGGACATGATCCAGACCCGTCAACTGGCGCAGCAGATGCGTCGCGACGTGCAGGAACTGGTGGATATGCTGCTCAGTACGCCGAACATGGAACAGCGCACCGTGGGAATTGGTCGTCTGGATCCAGAGATTGCGCGTGATTTCAGTAACGTTGGGCCGATGGTTCGCGCCAGCGGTCACGCTCGTGACACCCGCGCCGATCACCCGTTTGTCGGTTACGGTCTGCTGCCGATGACGGTTCACAGCGAACAGGGCTGCGATGTGATCTCGCGTCTGAAAGTGCGTATCAACGAAGTGTACACCGCACTGAATATGATCGACTTCGGTCTGGACAACCTGCCCGGCGGTCCGCTGATGGTGGAAGGCTTCACCTACATTCCGCATCGCTTTGCGCTGGGCTTTTCCGAAGCACCACGCGGTGACGATATTCACTGGAGCATGACCGGCGACAACCAGAAGCTGTATCGCTGGCGCTGTCGTGCGGCGACTTACGCCAACTGGCCGACCCTGCGTTACATGCTGCGCGGCAACACCGTTTCTGATGCACCGCTGATTATCGGTAGCCTTGACCCTTGCTACTCCTGTACTGACCGCATGACCGTGGTGGATGTGCGTAAGAAGAAGAGCAAAGTCGTGCCATACAAAGAACTTGAGCGCTACAGCATTGAGCGTAAAAACTCGCCGCTGAAATAAGGAATCGCCATGTTTACCTTTATCAAAAAAGTCATCAAAACCGGCGCGCCGACTTCGTCTTATCCGCTGGAGCCGATTGCGGTTGATAAAAACTTCCGCGGTAAGCCGGAGCACAATCCGCAGCAGTGCATTGGCTGCGCGGCCTGCGTGAATGCCTGCCCGTCAAATGCGTTGACGGTGGAAACCGATCTGGCCAGCGGCGAACTGGCCTGGCAGTTCAACCTCGGGCGCTGCATTTTCTGCGCCCGCTGCGAAGAAGTGTGCCCGACGGCGGCGATCAAGCTTTCGCAGGAGTATGAACTGGCGGTGTGGAAGAAAGAGGATTTCCTCCAGCAGTCCCGTTTTGCGCTGTGCAACTGCCGCGTATGCCATCGTCCTTTCGCTGTTCAGAAAGAGATTGATTACGCCATTGCGCTGCTTAAGCACAACGGCGACAGCCGCGCTGAGCATCACCGCGAAAGCTTTGAGACCTGCCCGGACTGCAAACGTCAGAAGTGCCTGGTGCCGTCCGACCGAATTGAACTGACTCGCCATATGAAAGAGGCCAGCTGATGAGCCATTTATTAGGTCCGCGTGACGCAAACGGTATTCCGGTACCGATGACGGTGGATGAGTCCATCGCCAGCATGAAGGCGTCATTACTGAAAAACATCAAGCGTTCAGCCTATGTTTACCGCGTGGACTGCGGCGGTTGTAACGGTTGTGAAATTGAAATTTTTGCGACCTTATCACCGTTGTTTGACGCCGAACGCTTCGGTATCAAAGTCGTACCGTCACCGCGCCATGCGGACATACTGCTATTCACCGGCGCGGTTACCCGTGCGATGCGCTCCCCGGCGTTGCGTGCCTGGCAGTCTGCGCCCGATCCGAAAATCTGCATCTCTTACGGCGCCTGCGGCAACAGCGGCGGTATTTTCCATGACCTGTACTGTGTCTGGGGCGGCACCGACAAAATTGTGCCGGTGGATGTGTATATTCCAGGATGCCCACCGACGCCTGCGGCAACGCTGTACGGCTTTGCGATGGCGCTGGGCCTGCTGGAGCAGAAAATTCATGCTCGTGCACCGGGAGAACTGGACGATCAGCCAGCGGAAATTCTGCATCCGGACATGGTGCAGCCGCTGCGCGTGAAGGTCGATCGCGAGGCGCGTCGACTGGCCGGTTATCGCTATGGGCGTCAGATTGCGGATGATTACTTGCGTCAACTCGGCCAGGGTGAACATCAGGTGGCGCGCTGGCTGGAAGCGGAAAGCGATCCGCGTCTGACCGAGATCGTCACCCACCTTAATCAGGTAGTCGAAGAGGCGCGTATCCGATGAGTGAAACGGTGGTGTTCAGTCAACTGAGCCGTAAGTTTATTGATGAGAACGATGCGACGCCCGCCGAGGCGCAGCAGGTTGTCTATTACAGCCTGGCGATTGGTCACCATCTTGGGATCATCGACTGCCTGGAAGCCGCGCTGACCTGCCCGTGGGAGGCGTATCTGACGTGGATTGCCACGCTGGAAGAGGGTTGCGAGGCCCGTCGGAAGATGGAAGGGGTGCCGAAGTACGGCGAGATCGTCATCGATTTTAATCATGTGCAAATGCTGGCGCACGCGTTTGATCGTGCGCTCGCGGTACAGACCCCGGAGCAGCAGGCATGGAGCAAACAGATGCTCAGCATGTTGCATGATATTCATCAGGAGAGCGCGATTTACCTGATGGTAAGGAGACACCGTGACTGACGTTTTATTGTGTGTTGGCAACAGCATGATGGGGGATGACGGCGCGGGTCCGCTGCTGGCAGAAAAATGCGCGGCGCAGGCGAAAGGTCACTGGGTGGTCATTGACGGAGGCAGTGCGCCGGAAAATGACATCGTGGCCATTCGCGAACTGCGCCCGGATCGTCTGCTGATCGTGGACGCTACCGACATGGGGTTGAATCCCGGCGAGATCCGCATTGTCGATCCTGACGATATCGCCGAGATGTTCATGATGACGACCCACAATATGCCGCTGAATTATCTGGTTGATCAGCTTAAAGAAGACGTCGGCGAGGTGATCTTCCTCGGGATTCAGCCGGATATCGTCGGGTTCTATTATCCTATGACTCAACCCATTAAGGATGCCGTCGACACCATTTACCAGCGTCTCGACGGCTGGGAGGGCCACGGCGGCTTCGCGGAATTAGCGGCGTCGTGACATTCATGCCGGATGACGCTCTGACCTCATCCGGCCTGTTCCTCTCTCACCTGTTCGATCACTAATTTCCCCTGCATTACCGCCACATTGACAAGGGTGCCGGTCGGAAAACCCGCCTGTTCCAGCCAGTCGCCATTAATGGTTAACGACGCATGCCGGCTATAGCGGCGCGTATTGCCGGTTTTTGGATCTTCATGGCGCTTTCTGACATAGCTCACCTTTAAACGACGAAACGGCCTGATGATAGCGATTTCAGGACTGCCAGCCTCAATAGTCATAAACGATTCCTTGTTGCCCACGAGTAGATGAAAATACCTGTATAAAATGCCAGTAAAAAAGGGAAGGGGCAAACCGGAAACTGGAAGGGAGATAGCGGAAACAAAATGCAAATGATGTAACGAGGGAAGGGAGGGGCGGACAGCGCGAGCGCCATCCGCCATCCTGTTTACGCCAAATCCTGGCCGTTGCTGGCGATCACTTTTTTGTACCACCAGAACGATTTTTTACGCGTTCGCGCAAGCGTACCGTTGCCGGCATCATCGCGGTCGACATAGACGAACCCATACCGTTTGCTCATCTCACCCGTCGACGCGGCCACCAGATCAATACAGCCCCAGGTGGTGTAACCCATCAACGGCACGCCGTCTTCAATGGCGTCAGCCATCGCACGGATGTGTTCGCGCAAATAGCGAATACGATAATCGTCATTAATGTGGCCATCGGCATCGATTTCATCTTTTGCCCCGAGACCGTTTTCCACCAGGAACAGCGGTTTCTGGTAGCGGTCGTACATCATATTCATCGTGATGCGCAGTCCAAGCGGGTCGATCCCCCAGCCCCAGTCGCTGACCTGGATGTACGGGTTGCGCATTGACTTCACCACGTTCGCGGCACTGCTGTTCTTTGTGTTCATCTCAGCCGACGCGCAGCGCGACGTGTAATAGCTGTAAGAGACAAAATCGACGGTGTTTTTCAGGATTGCATCTTCTACCGGGGCTTTCTCAATCACCACACCTTTTTCACGAAACACACGG
>NZ_JBFWLF010000251.1:0-6773 GCF_050252275.1 Citrobacter sp.
CGTCAATGGTCATATTATTGGCGTGCTGGACATCGACAGTACGGCGTTTGGGCGCTTCACCGCTGAGGATGAAGAGGGGCTTCGCCGGCTCGTTGCGCAGCTTGAAACCGTGCTTGCAATGACGGATTACAAAAAATTCTTTGCGAGCGTCGCAGGATAATCAACGGATAACGTAGCAATTACTGATGGCGTCATTATAATGACGCCTGTTCATGCCTGCTGCTTGTTGGCTACGTCCGTTGTAATCAGGAAATTTCATGGAAAATCAACCTAAGTTGAATAGCAGTAAAGAAGTCATCGCGTTTTTGGCCGAGCGTTTTCCGCAGTGTTTTAGTGCGGAAGGCGAAGCGCGCCCACTGAAAATTGGTATTTTTCAGGATCTGGTAGAGCGTATTGAGGGCGAAATGAACCTCAGCAAAACGCAACTTCGTTCCGCTTTACGTCTTTATACTTCAAGCTGGCGTTATTTGTACGGCGTTAAGCCGGGCGCAACGCGTGTCGATCTCGACGGCAACCCGTGCGGTGAGCTGGATGAGCAGCACGTTGAACATGCGCGTAAGCAGCTTGAAGAAGCGAAAGCTCGCGTTCAGGCGCAGCGTGCAGAACAGCAAGCGAAAAAACGTGAAGCTGCCGCTGCTGCAGGGGAAACTGAAGATGCCCCGCGTCGTGAACGTAAGCCGCGTCCTGCACCACGCCGCAAAGAAGCGACTGAGCGTAAACCGCGTGCTGAAAAACCTGCCGCGAAAGCGCCTCGCGCACCTCGTGAAGAGAAATTGACTCCGGTTTCGGATATTTCAGCGCTGAGCGTTGGACAGTCTCTGAAGGTGAAAGCGGGCAACGATGCGATGGATGCCACCGTATTAGAAATCACCAAAGATGGCGTCCGTGTACAGCTGAATTCGGGTATGTCTTTGATTGTACGCGCAGAACACCTGGTGTTCTGAAACGGAGGCCAGGCCTGGCATGAACACATTTTTTAGGCTTACCGCGTTAGCTGGCCTGCTTGCAATAGCAGGCCAGACCTTCGCAGTGGACGACATTACGCGTGCCGATCAGATTCCTGTTCTTAAGGAAGAAACCCAGCACGCGACGGTGAGTGAACGCGTCACGTCGCGTTTTACGCGTTCTCACTACCGTCAGTTCGATCTCGATTCGGCCTTTTCCGCCAAAATTTTCGACCGCTATCTGAATTTACTCGACTACAGCCACAACGTGCTGTTGGCGGGGGATGTCGAACAGTTTGCGAAGAAGAAAGGGCAACTGGGTGACGAATTGCGTTCGGGTAAGCTCGACGTTTTTTACGATCTCTATAATCTGGCGCAAAAACGCCGCTTCGAGCGTTTTCAGTACGCACTGAAAGTGCTGGAACGTCCGATGGACTTCACCGGGACTGACACCTTCAATCTCGATCGCAGCAAAGCACCCTGGCCAAAAGATGAGGCTGAGCTGAATGCGCTGTGGGACGGCAAGGTGAAGTTCGATGAGTTAAGTCTGAAACTGACCGGCAAAGACGATAAAGAAATTCGTGAGACGCTGACGCGTCGTTATAAATCCGCGATCCGTCGTCTGACGCAAACCAACAGTGAAGATGTCTTCTCCCTGGCGATGACCGCGTTTGCGCGGGAAATCGATCCGCATACCAACTATCTCTCGCCACGCAATACCGAGCAGTTTAATACCGAGATGAGCCTGTCCCTTGAAGGGATTGGTGCCGTGCTGCAAATGGACGATGACTATACGGTCATTAACTCCATGGTGGCTGGCGGTCCGGCGGCGAAGAGCAAGGCGATTAGCGTCGGCGATCGCATTGTCGGTGTGGGTCAGACCGGTAAGAGCATGGTCGATGTGATCGGCTGGCGCCTGGATGATGTGGTTGCGCTTATCAAAGGGCCAAAAGGCAGCAAGGTTCGTCTTGAAGTTCTGCCTGCCGGCAAAGGCACAAAAACCCGTATTGTCACACTGACGCGTGAGCGTATCCGTCTGGAAGACCGTGCCGTTAAAATGTCTGTGAAGACGGTAGGTAAAGAGAAAGTCGGCGTACTGGATATCCCGGGCTTCTACGTTGGCCTGACTGACGATGTCAAAGTTCAGTTGCAGAAACTGGAAAAACAGAACGTCAGCAGCATCGTCATCGATCTGCGGACCAACGGCGGCGGGGCGCTGACGGAGGCTGTTTCGCTGTCCGGTCTGTTTATTCCTTCCGGTCCGGTGGTTCAGGTTCGTGACAACAACGGTAAAGTCCGTGAGGACAGCGATACCGATGGCGTTGTGTATTACAAAGGCCCGCTGGTGGTTCTGGTCGATCGCTTCAGCGCGTCGGCATCGGAAATTTTCGCCGCGGCCATGCAGGATTACGGTCGTGCGCTGATTGTTGGTGAGCCGACTTTCGGTAAAGGTACCGTGCAGCAGTATCGTTCGCTGAATCGTATTTACGATCAGATGCTGCGTCCAGAATGGCCCGCACTGGGCTCCGTTCAGTACACGATCCAGAAGTTCTATCGTGTGAATGGCGGCAGTACTCAGCGTAAAGGCGTCACGCCGGATATCATCATGCCGACGGGGAATGAAGAGACCGAAACCGGTGAGAAATTTGAAGATAATGCGTTGCCGTGGGATAGCATCGATGCCGCAACGTATGTGAAATCAGACGATCTGACACCGTTCGGCCCTGAATTACTCAAAGATCACAACGCGCGTATCGCGCAGGATCCTGAGTTCCAGTACATCATTAAGGATATCGCCCGTTTCAATGCGATGAAGGATAAACGCAACATCGTATCTCTGAATTACGCGCAGCGTGAAAAAGAGAATAACGAAGATGATGCGCTGCGCCTGGCGCGAATCAATGACCGGTTTAAACGAGAAGGAAAACCGGTTCTGAAGAAACTGGACGACCTGCCAAAAGATTACCAGGAACCGGATCCGTATCTTGATGAAACGGTGAAGATTGCGCTGGATCTGGCGACGCTCGAGAAAGCGAAGCCCGCGGTACAACCGACCGCAACGAAATAACCTCATACAGGCACAAGAAATTGTGCCTGTTTTTTTAACAAGCGCATGAAGTCGTCAGCCTGATGCAGAAAAATGTAAAGTTGTGTCTTTCTGGTGACTTACCGGGCATTGATGCTTGAAAATAGCCGTACGACCCATACGATGTGGGTAATCGCATAGTGCGTTTTGTTAAGTTGAGGTTAAAAGAAAATTATGATGCGAATCGCGCTTTTCCTGTTGACGAACCTGGCCGTCATGGTCGTTTTCGGGCTGGTGCTGAGCCTGACAGGGATTCAGTCGAGCAGCGTTCAGGGCCTGATGATTATGGCGCTGCTGTTCGGTTTCGGTGGTTCCTTCGTTTCACTGCTGATGTCAAAGTGGATGGCCTTACGCTCCGTCGGTGGGGAAGTGATCGAGCAACCGCGTAACGAAAGAGAGCGTTGGTTGATGAATACGGTCGCCACGCAGGCGCGTCAGGCCGGTATTGCCATGCCGCAGGTCGCTATCTACCATGCGCCGGACATTAACGCGTTTGCCACCGGGGCGCGCCGTGATGCCTCTCTGGTTGCGGTCAGTACCGGTCTGCTGCAAAACATGAGCCCGGATGAAGCTGAAGCCGTTATTGCTCACGAAATTAGCCATATCGCGAACGGTGACATGGTTACCATGACGCTGATCCAGGGGGTGGTGAACACCTTTGTTATCTTCATCTCGCGCATTCTGGCGCAGATCGCCGCTGGTTTTCTCGGTGGTAACCGTGATGAAGGCGAAGGCAGCAATGGCAACCCGATGATCTACTTTGCGGTCGCAATGGTACTGGAACTGGTGTTCGGTATTCTGGCGAGCATCATTACCATGTGGTTCTCTCGTCACCGTGAATTCCACGCTGATGCGGGGTCCGCCAAACTGGTCGGCCGTGAAAAGATGATTGCTGCGCTGCAGCGTCTGAAAACCAGCTACGAACCGCAGGAAGCATCCAGCATGATGGCCTTCTGCATCAATGGTAAAGGTAAATCGCTGAGCGAACTGTTTATGACTCACCCGCCGCTGGATAAACGTATCGAAGCGCTGCGCAGTGGGGAATACCTGAAGTAAGCCTGTCGGTAAGAAGAGAAAGCGCGTCCATGGACGCGCTTTTTTTACGCCTGTGCCCGGGGCTGTGTGATGCGTAGACCGCTCACCACCGCTGCCACGGTCGCCAGAATCCCTGCCATCAGCAAAGAAACATGCGTGCCGTTATCCCCAAACTGGTTCAACAACAGCGCGACCAACGCCGCACCTGAGCTTTGTCCTAACAGACGGGCGGTGCCCAGCATGCCGCTGGCGCCGCCGCTGCGTTCACGTGGCGCAGAGGTGATGATCGTGTGGTTATTGGGGGATTGAAATAAACCAAACCCGGCGCCGCAGAGAATCATCGGCCAGATGATATCCAGATCGGACGGCGCGGCAGGAAGTAATACCAGGGCAAACAGTCCACTTGCCATCACCAGCAGGCCCAGCGCGCCCAGTAAACCGGCATGGACGCGTTCAATCAGATACCCGGCCAGCGGCGCCATGACCATCGTTGCCAGTGGCCAGGGGGTGAGCAACAAACCGGTTTCTACTTCACTCCGCCCCAGTACCGTTTGCAGATAGAAGGGCAGGGAGACCATCGCCAGCATCTGCGCGCAGAAAGAGCAGATTGAGGTGCCTATCGACAGTGAAAAAAGAGGAATACGCAGCAGGTCGACCGGCAATAACGGTACCGGTAATGAAAGCTGACGACGGATAAAGAAATAGCCCACCACCATCATTGCCGCCACTTCGGCCCCGATCAGCGTCATGGGTTGTCCCTGTGCAAAACCACTCAGTGCGGTGATCAACAGACCAAACGTCAGCGCATTCATCACGGCGCTGGGGAGGTCAAAACGCGGTCTATTGCTGCGTGAGCCATTAGGCGGCAGAAAGCGCATTGCCAGAATCAACGCAATAATCCCTAACGGCACATTGATCAGAAACAGCCATTTCCACGAGGCAATTGAGAGGATAGCGGCCGCGATGGTTGGGCCTGCGGCCGCAGAGACGGCAACGATAAAGGAGTTGATACCCATCCCGCGACCCAGATGGCGCTGAGGATAAATCAGACGAATCAACGCCGTGTTGACGCTCATCAGCGCCGCGCCGCCGAACCCCTGAACGACACGCGCCATCGTCAACATTTGTAGCGAGTCCGCGAGAGCGCAAAACAGTGAGGCCAGCAGAAAAACCACTAGTCCGCATTTGTAGATGCGTCGATAGCCAAACATATCGCCGAGAAACGACAGCGACAGTAGCGAGACGACAATGGCGATCTGATAGGCGTTGACGACCCATATTGAGCTGGCGGCTGAAGCGTGTAAGTCAGTGGCTATCGTGGGGAGCGCCACGTTGGCAATGGCGCCGTCCAGTACGGCCATCGAAATACCAATAACGATGGTTAAAATAGCACCATATCGCTGTGGAAGCGGCAGGCCGTCGGCCTGGGATTTATTCATGTGATTGATAGTTTATGCGAAGAATATGATCAGGGTAGTGATTTTAGCATTGATATTCAGGCTTTATATCGCAGATTTGTAACGAAGTAAGCAAAGATGGATTGCGGGGGCCTGGTCATGAAATTATAATAAAAAATCGTTCTGATTTTTATAAAACACTCGTAATGAGGTGATAGATGGCTAACGCAGATCTGGATAAACAGCCTGATTCTGTATCTTCCGTGCTGAAGGTTTTTGGCATTCTGCAGGCGCTGGGTGAAGAGCGCGAAATAGGGATTACCGAGTTATCACAACGCGTCATGATGTCAAAAAGCACCGTTTATCGCTTTTTACAGACCATGAAAACACTGGGATATGTGTCACAGGAAGGTGAATCCGAGAAGTATTCTCTGACGCTGAAACTGTTTGAACTGGGCGCTCGCGCGCTACAGAATGTTGATCTTATCCGCAGTGCGGACATCCAGATGCGTGAACTCTCTCGTCTGACGAAAGAGACGGTGCACCTCGGCGCGCTGGACGAAGACAGCATCGTCTATATTCATAAGATTGATTCGATGTACAACCTGCGTATGTATTCGCGTGTGGGTCGCCGCAACCCGCTTTACAGCACCGCGATTGGTAAAGTGCTGCTGGCCTGGCGCGATCGTGACGAAGTGAAGCAGATTCTGGACGGCGTTGAGTACAAGCGCAGTACCGGGCGCACTATCACCACCACGGAAGCATTGCTGCCGGTGCTGGATAAAGTCCGCGAACAGGGTTATGGCGAAGATAACGAAGAACAAGAAGAAGGTTTACGCTGCATTGGCGTACCGGTATTCGATCGTTTCGGCGTCGTGATTGCGGGGCTGAGTATCTCCTTCCCCACGCTGCGTTTTTCTGAAGAAAAATTGCATGACTACGTTTCGATGCTGCATACCGCGGCGCGTAAAATCTCTGAGCAGATGGGTTACAACGATTATCCGTTCTGACGATGTCATGCTGTCGATAGTCAAGAAACGGCCGGCATTTTCGCCGGCCGCTTTAATCCTGTGATATTTTGCTTAAGCAATACGCCAGGCGCGACTCACGACGACGGGATATTAACCGTTATCGACGACCACGGTACTCTTACGCAATATCGGACAATCCGTTAATCCGATGATACCGCTATCGGTATGAACATATTGCGCGGTGGCGGTTCCTCGCGCGGTGAGATACTTGCATTGCAACCCCAGCCCGGCAGCATTCTCCTGACTGCCTATCAGCACACCATACCCACTGAGTAATAAT
>NZ_JBFWLF010000252.1:0-6754 GCF_050252275.1 Citrobacter sp.
GATATTGATCAATTAACGTGAGAGGAAACCGTGAATTCTGCTCACGATTTACCCTTGTTTATGCCACTTTCGCGCTGGTTTACAGTAAACGACAGTCTTTGCTACTATGACTGAAGATCATCTTTTTCTCTTGGGGAACCTGTGAAAAAACAGATATTTTTTTTGTCGCTTGGTGTTGCGCTGGTGGGATGTGACAACAGCGCAACGCCGCTCTCCTTTACGCCGGAAATGGCCAGTTTTTCTAATGAATTTGACTTTGATCCCTTACGCGGGCCGGTAAAAGACTTCAGCCAGACGTTGCTTAATGAGAAGGGAGAAGTGACGAAGCGCGTCAACGGTACGTTGTCTGAAGAAGGTTGTTTTGACTCGCTTGAGTTGCACGATCTCGAAAACAATACCGCTGTAGCGCTGGTGCTGGTCGCGAACTATTATCGCGATGCCGAAACGCTGGAGAAAAAGGTGCGTTTGCAGGGGAAATGTCAGCTGGCGGAACTGCCGTCAGCGGGTGTCGTCTGGGATACCGATGATAATGGTTTTGTGGTTGCGGCAACGGGAAAAGAGATGAAAGTCCAGTACCGCTATGATGCGGAAGGGTATCCGCTCGGCAAGACCACGATCAGCAAGGACCAGACGTTATCCGTCAGCGCGAAACCCTCGACCGATCCGCGCAAGAAGCTGGATTACACGGCGGTGAGTCTGCTTAACGATCACCCTTTGGGGAACGTTAAACAGACCTGTGACTATGACCGTCATGCCAATCCCACCGACTGTGCGCTGGTGATCGTCGATGAAAGCGTCAAACCCGCGGTCGAGCACAACTACACGATCAAAAATACCATCGATTACTATTGAGAGGACCGCGCAGCGGTTACTGCGCGGTAGGTTTTAGCATCGTCGATCCCGGCGAGCGATGCTCTGCCAGGTACTGATGCTGGAAGATACACATCCGGATCGTATTGCGATATTCCCCGTTGATAAAGAATTCATGAATCAGCTCGCCTTCGACCATAAAGCCCAGCTTACGATAGATGTGGATCGCCTTTTCGTTCTCTTTATCAACGATGAGGTACAGCTTATAGAGGTTAAGTACGGTAAATCCGTAGTCCATCGCCAGTTTAGCGGCCCGTGAGGCGAGACCTTTTCCCTGATATTCCGGGGAAATAATGATCTGAAATTCAGCCCGACGGTGGACATGGTTAATTTCAACCAGTTCGACCAGGCCCGCTTTTTCGCCATCACATTCCACGACGAAACGACGTTCGCTTTGATCGTGAATGTGCTTATCGTAGAGATCGGACAACTCGACGAACGCTTCGTAAGGCTCTTCAAACCAGTAGCGCATCACGCTGGCGTTGTTGTCGAGTTGATGGACAAAACGTAAATCTTCACGCTCCAGCGGGCGCAGCTTAACACTGAGGGCGCTTGTCATACCTAATCCTTAATGTCTTTTTAACGCGTTATATCAAGGGGCAATCACGCGACCGGTGCGACGATCCAGACAGCGCAGGGTGTTCGGTTCCCAGTACGCATTCAGGTTGGCGCTCTGTTCGCAGTTGTCGCGGTTATCAAAGGCGGCATCCGCTTTATCCCACTCTTTTTCCGCGCGTTTGTTCACTTTCTGACGCAGACTGCGCGTGTCATCCCACTGTTCTTTTTGCATGGCCGCCTGTTGACGGCTCAGGGCGCTATCGCCTGATTCAATCACCAGTCGGCTGGTCTCAGCCTGCGCGGTCGCGGTGTAGACGACAGCACCCAGCAGCAGCATTGCCGTCAGGCACAGGCGTTTGCGAAGCGTAATGTTCATGGCAAGTTCCTTTTATGAGCGACGCAAAAAGCATCATTTGCAGGCAAATTCTACACCATTCCTTGCGCAGGGCATACCCGCCGCAAGGTTATGGATAAGATCGGAGGATTATGGCGTATCATGCCTGAACCCCAGGTCAATGAACGATTCAGATGCTTAAAACCACGCTGCTTTTTTTTGCCACTGCGCTTTGCGAAATTATCGGCTGCTTTCTTCCCTGGCTCTGGCTGAAGCGGGGAGCCACCGTCTGGTTGTTGTTACCCGCAGGCGTTGCGCTGGCGCTTTTCGTCTGGCTGCTGACGCTGCATCCTGCCGCCAGCGGTCGGGTGTATGCCGCGTACGGTGGCGTTTATGTCTGTACCGCACTGATCTGGCTGCGCGTGGTCGATGGCGTCAAACTCAGCCTGTATGACTGGAGCGGGGCGCTCATCGCACTGTGCGGAATGCTGATTATTGTAGCGGGATGGGGGCGCGGCTAAGCGTTCCCTGCGCAAGATGTGTCATGCTCTTGGCGTATGACATGTGTCATTTCTCGTAAATCCCTCTTTATTCTTATTTAAATTCAATGGATTAAGGTGTCTTCTGCTTCTCTGTGCAGGCATCCGCCAGACGTTTTCCCCTGAAAAGCCTCCTTTTATAACCTGTGATTTTTTGTGATCAAGATTGAAAAATAAACCGTTCATACTTGTATGGTAGTATGTGTATTGCGTAGATTCTCACCATCACCACACAGAACCAGGAAGAAAAAATGAAGATTGTAGGGGCTGAGGTTTTTGTCACCTGTCCGGGACGTAACTTTGTCACACTGAAGATTACGACCGAGGACGGTATCACCGGTCTTGGAGACGCCACGCTGAATGGACGTGAGTTATCCGTCGCGTCTTACCTGAAAGATCATCTTTGCCCACAGTTGATCGGTCGGGATGCGCACCGCATCGAAGATATCTGGCAGTTCTTTTATAAAGGCGCGTACTGGCGTCGTGGCCCGGTGACCATGTCTGCTATCTCCGCCGTCGACATGGCGCTGTGGGATATCAAAGCGAAAGCCGCCAACATGCCGCTGTATCAACTGCTTGGCGGCGCATCACGCGAAGGGGTGATGGTTTACTGCCACACCACCGGTCACACCGTGGATGATGTGCTGGAAGACTATGCGCGCCATAAAGAGATGGGTTTCAAAGCCATCCGCGTTCAGTGCGGCGTGCCGGGTATGAAAACCACCTACGGCATGGCGAAGGGAAAAGGGCAGGCCTATGAGCCCGCCACCAAAGGACAGTGGCCGGAAGAGCAACTGTGGTCGACGGAAAAGTATCTTGATTTCACGCCGAAACTGTTCGAGGCGGTGCGCAATACGTTCGGCTTTAACGAGCATCTCCTTCACGACATGCACCACCGCCTGACGCCCATAGAAGCGGCGCGCTTTGGTAAAAGCATTGAAGATTATCGCCTTTTCTGGATGGAAGATCCGACGCCTGCCGAGAACCAGGAGTGCTTCCGATTGATCCGTCAGCACACGGTGACCCCGATTGCCGTCGGTGAAGTCTTCAACAGCATCTGGGACTGCAAGCAGCTTATTGAAGAACAGCTCATCGATTATATCCGCACCACGATCACCCATGCGGGCGGGATCACCGGCATGCGTCGCATCGCCGACTTCGCTTCGCTCTACCAGGTGCGTACCGGTTCACACGGCCCGTCCGATCTTTCTCCGGTTTGTATGGCTGCTGCGCTGCATTTTGACCTGTGGGTACCGAACTTTGGCGTGCAGGAATACATGGGCTATTCCGAACAGATGCTGGAAGTCTTCCCGCACAACTGGACCTTTGACAACGGCTATATGCATCCGGGCGAGAAGCCGGGACTGGGTATCGAGTTCGATGAAAAACTGGCGGCGAAATATCCCTATGACCCCGCCTATCTGCCGGTTGCCCGGCTTGAAGATGGCACCTTGTGGAACTGGTAAGTTAACATTTATACGACACGGATGTTGTTCACCTCTGAACCAACGAAGGTAATTATTTATGGTTAGTTCCGTTGATATTAAAAATGATGTTGATAGCAAACCCGTGGTTCGTCGCGTCGCTTCTGCTTCAGCGATTGGTACGGCTGCTGAATACTATGACTTTTTTGCCTATGGCACTGCGGCAGTGCTGTTCTTTGGTCACCTGTTTTTCCCCAGTGACGATCCGTTAATCAGTACGCTGGCCGCATTTGCCACTTATGCGGTGGGCTTCCTGGCAAGGCCTTTGGGCGGCATTGTCTTTGGACATATCGGCGATAAAGTGGGGCGTAAAAAAGCGCTGGTTATCACGATATTGATTGTCGGACTCGGGACATTCTGCATTGGCTTATTGCCAACGTACGAAAAAATCGGTGTCTGGGCACCCGTTCTGTTGATCTTCATTCGCGTACTCCAGGGGTTTGGTGTCGGGGGTGAACAGGCCGGGGCGGTCTTGATGACGGCAGAATATGCCGAACCTAAACGGCGTGGATTCTTTGCCAGTTGGGTACAAATCGGTGCGCCGGTTGGCTTTTTGTTACCGATGGCACTGTTTGCACTGCTCAATGCCACCTTATCTCCTGAAGCTATGATGGATTACGGCTGGCGTATTCCGTTCCTGCTTAGTCTGCTGCTGGTGATCGTTGGCCTGTTTATTCGCCTGAGAATCGATGAGTCTCCTGTCTTTGCGCAGATTCGTGAGACGAAAGCAGAAGAGTCCCGTCCACTCATTGAAGTTATCCGCGATTTTCCTGGCATTGTGGTAAAAGGCGTCTGCGCAAAACTGATTGAAGCCTGTACGTTTGCCATGTTCACGGTAATCGTCCTGGCGTACGGCAAAGCCAATAATCTGGATGCCAATATCTTAATGGAAACCATGATTATCGCTGTGGTGATCGAAGTGCTTGCCATACCCATGATGGGGGCGCTGTGCGACAAAATTGGTCGTAAGCCGGTGTATATCATGGGGGCGCTGATTCAGGTCATAATGATTATTCCGTTCTTCCTGGCCATTAATCAGGACAATTTCTGGTTGACGCAGCTGGTGATGATTATCGTCATTAGCTTTGGCCATAGCATGTGCTACGCACCGCAGGCATCGTTCTTCCCGGAGCTGTTCCCGACGCATATTCGCTGCAGCGGCATCGCTTTAATCTGGCAATTGGGTTCACTGATTGGCAGCGGGGTGCTGGGGCTGGTGGCAGTGAAGATTTTGCAGATGACCGGTGGGCATTACTACGGGTTAGCAAGCTATGTGATTGTTCTCGGCATCATTTCTGTTATCGGCTTGCTCATGATGCCTGAAACGGCGCCACAGCGACTCAAGCGTGAATACCAGGAGTGGCGCAAGCACGATTAAGAGGATTGTCACCTAATGGCTGCAGGGATGCAGCCATCACTCAGCCCAGGGAGCCTGCCCTGGGCGTCAGGCTCAGCATCAGGAATTGCATCCTGTCACATAACTTTCAAATGATGTTATACCAATTGGCAAAATATTAATTCAAATCAAAACATACAACCATACAGGCGTTACTCTGGAACCGTCCTGATTTCATTCAAAGTAGGTCATACAATGCAAAACAAGCTCTTAACGGCAAAAGCGACGCTTCCTGACTACGATCGCAACCGACTGTTCCCGCGTATTGTTCATCTTGGTTTTGGTGCTTTCCACCGTGCGCACCAGGGCGTCTATACCGATATCCTGGCGGCGGAGCACAACAGCGACTGGGGATATTGCGAAGTGAACCTGATCGGCGGGGAACAGCAGATCGCCGATCTCAAACAGCAGGATAATCTCTATACCGTGGCGGAAATGTCTGCCGATGCCTGGACCGCGAGAGTCGTGGGGGTGGTGAAAAAGGCGCTGCATGCTCAGGTTGACGGGCTGGAGAGCGTGCTGGCGGCGATGTGTGAACCACAGGTTGCGATTGTTTCACTGACGATTACTGAGAAAGGGTATTGCCATTCCCCGGCGACAGGACAACTGATGCTGGATCACCCGATGATCGCAGCCGATCTGCAAAACCCACATCAGCCGAAATCTGCGCCGGGTGTGGTGGTTGAAGCGCTGGCGCGCCGTAAAGCGGCGGGCTTAGCCGCCTTCACCGTGATGTCCTGCGACAACATGCCGGAAAACGGTCACGTGATGCGTAACGTGGTCACCGCTTACGCTCGTGCCGTGGACGCCGAACTGGCCGCATGGATCGAACAACACGTCACGTTCCCGTCGACGATGGTTGACCGCATTGTTCCGGCCGTCACCGCTGACACGCTGGATAAAATTGAAAACCTGACCGGCGTGCGCGATCCGGCCGGTGTGGCCTGCGAGCCATTCCGTCAGTGGGTGATTGAAGATAACTTTGTTGCCGGTCGTCCGCAGTGGGAAAAAGCCGGGGCAGAACTGGTCTCTGACGTGATCCCGTTTGAAGAGATGAAACTGCGGATGCTCAACGGCAGCCACTCATTCCTCGCGTATCTGGGCTATCTCGCCGGGTATCAGCATATCAACGACTGCATGGGTGATGAAAATTATCGGGTGGCTGCCCGCGCACTGATGCTCAACGAGCAGGCGCCCACGCTGAAAGTGCAGGGGGTGGATCTCACTCGCTATGCAGACCTGCTTATTGAACGCTACAGCAACCCGGCGCTGCGTCACCGTACCTGGCAGATTGCGATGGACGGTAGCCAGAAATTACCTCAGCGGATGCTCGATTCAGTACGCTGGCATCTGGCACATAACAGTCGTTTTGATTTGCTGGCGCTGGGCGTGGCGGGCTGGATGCGCTATGTCCGCGGCGTGGATGAGCAGGGAAATGCCATTGAAGTCAACGATCCGCTTCTGCCAGTGATCCAACAGGCGGTACAAAACAGTGCGGAAGGCGCAAGCCGTGTTGAAGCGCTGCTGGCTATTGAGGCAATCTTTGGTAACGAACTGCCGCAGGTCGCGTTAT
>NZ_JBFWLF010000253.1:0-6753 GCF_050252275.1 Citrobacter sp.
TTATGCAAATAAAGAAAGTCAGCGGTTCAGTCAAGGATCTGATTCGCTCTTTCACGGTGCCTAATATCAAATAATTCATCACATGGACCATCCCGTCCACTCAATGGGGTATAAATTTGACAGCAGGTCTCCTGACTCACGGTAATCAGAATATCGGCCTTCCCATAAAGATTCGCTTTACAGTGACCTGCAACAAAATATGCTGCACGAGGATATTCTGCATCCGCCTACAGTTGCGGGGGCAGTCATGGAATGGGATTGCAATAATCCGCACCATGTTCCTATTCATTACAATGTTGGTGCAATGAAATACTGTCGAAAAAGACTGTATCGGCATTTGTTAACAAGATCAATCGCAAGGGGAAAGACGAATTTTATTGAGTGGGATAAATTTTAGTTGTTGTTTATCAATGCGTTATGTTTTTTTTGAGGATGAAATTGCGGATGTCGAAATGTAATAATGAAAAGCTAAATGAGAATTGATTGACATTGATCAAGTAATATTCTTATTCATGCGTGATTTACGTGATCTCTCCATATGCACTAATTGCCAGTCATCGTGCATATCCATCACAACCTGAAAATGATTACGTCGCCAGAATGAATAACCTCCCGGTAAAAAATGATGGGTATGTAAGTATAATAAGTTGTACCGCTGCTGCTCGCAGAATGTTTCAGCAAAAGCGAGTAACTGACGTCCAATACCTTTTCTGCGGTAACGTTTGTCCACATAGCAGCGACAAATTTCTGCCGTTTCTGTCAAAATATAGCGTCCGCGAAGTTCGGCTATACGGTCGTCATATTGGCAGACGGCCAGGGTCGCAATGAGTTCCTGCTTTTCGCTCCAGGCGCACAGCAATACATTGCGCTGCTGTTGAATATACTGCTGTTGCAGGTTAAAAACATCCTGTCCGGGAGTAGGGGCAGGTCTGTCAGCCGCAAAAAATTCATTCAGATGTTGAATCAGAAATAACTGAACCGCCGGAATATCTTCTCCGGTCATTTCACGTAGCGTAAATGAAATCACGAGTTGTCGCTCTTATTTGCAGAAACTGAAAGCTGATAATAACAACACGGGAGGGGAAAAACAGGGGATAGAGCGGAAAATGTTACCGGCCTGTACAGGAACAGACCGGTAAGCGCAAAAAGATTATAAATCAGCCAGCGCCGCGTCGCGGTTCGGGAAAAAGGCCAGACGACCCGGAATCGGCTTAATGCCAGCGCGCGCCATCGTGCGCAGCGGCTGGAACTCAAGGTTACTTACGCGCAGTTCGCAGCCTTCTGGCAATCTTTTCACAAAGCGCTGGAAGGCATCCAGACCACCTGCGTCCAACACCGGTACCGCGTCCCATTTCAGTACGACAATGCGTTTGCCTTCGATGCGTGACTCCAGATCGGTAAACAATCCTTCAGCGGCTGCAAAGAACAGTGGGCCGATCACGCGCAGCACCAGTACATCATCGGGGACCTCGACGTTAACCGCTGCCAGTCGCGTCATGCGTGCGATACGGCGCATAAACAGTAACGAGGCCAGCACAATCCCGACGCTGATGGCAATGACCATGTCAAACAGCACCGTCAGTGACATACACATCATCATCACAATGATGTCGTCTTTGGGCGCATGACGCAGCAAATCCACAACTTTGTGCGCTTCACTCATGTTCCAGGCCACCATCAGCAGCAGGGCCGCCATCGCCGACAGCGGCAGCCATGAGAGCAGCGGTGCCAGCGCCAACAGCGCCATGATCACCAGCAGCGCGTGGATCACGGCGGAAATGGGGGATGTTGCGCCAGCGCGGACGTTTGCCGCCGAACGGGCAATCGCCGCCGTTGCGGTAATCCCACCAAAGAAGGGGGCGACAATATTACCCAGGCCCTGACCAATCAGCTCGCTGTTGGCTTTGTGTTTCGTGCCGGTCATTCCGTCGAGCACCACGGCGCAGAGCAGGGACTCGATTGCCCCCAGCATGGCCATTGAGAAGGCCGCCGGAAGCAGGGCGCGCAGGGAATCCCAACTCAACGTGAAATCAGAATCCGGCAGGTTCCACGGCAGCACCAGTTGCGGCAGCAGTTGCGGTATCCCGTTGCCCTGTGAGCCGTCGGCCAGAATATAGTGGAACTGAGAACCAATGGTGGCAACGTGGCCGCCCAGCAGGTTGACGATCCCCATGACAGCACAGCCGGCGAGTAGGGCGGGCAGGTGGCCCGGCAGGCGAATGCCCAGACGCGGCCACATCATCAGCGTGCCCAGCGTGACCACCCCGATGGCGGCATCGCCCAGGTTAATGCTCGGCAGAGCCATAAATAGCGCGCCGACTTTTTGCAGATAGTGTTCCGGAACGTGGGCCATCTGCAAACCGAGGAAATCTTTGATTTGCATGGTACCAATGGTGATACCAATCCCTGAGGTAAAACCTAAGGTAACTGAGACCGGGATGTACTCAATCAGGCGGCCAAAGCGGGCCAGGCCAAAGAGGATCAGGAAGACCCCGGACATCAGCGTCGCGACAAGCAGGCCTGCCAGCCCAAATTGTTGTGAAACGGGGTAGAGGATCACCACAAACGCGGCGGTCGGGCCTGAGACGCTAAAACGCGAGCCCCCGGTTAAGGCAATAACAATCCCGGCCACAGCGGAGGTATAAAGTCCGTACTGCGGCGCGACACCACTCCCGATAGCCAGTGCCATCGCCAGCGGGATAGCAATAATCCCGACGGTGATCCCGGCAATCACATCACGGGTAAACCGTGAGGCGGTATATTTTTCTTTCCAACAAGCGTCGATGAGGGCGCGGAAAGGCATCACATGTGAGGAAAAAATTCTGTTCACAATAATGTTTCATCCATGAGCGCATCATCTGTCAACTCAATGAAATGGCGGGTTGGCAGGTGAAGGAGGCATAAGTCATACAAATAAAGGTTACAGACAAAAAAACCCGCCGCAGCGGGTCTTTGAGCCGGGTTCGATTAATGCTCGAACATAGCAGAAATCGATTCTTCGTTGCTGATACGACGAATCGCTTCGGCCAGCATACCCGACAGGGTCAACGTACGCACGTTCGGCAGTGCTTTGATTTCGTCGGTCAGCGGAATGGTATCGCAGACAACGACTTCATCAATCACAGAGTTACGCAGGTTGTTTGCCGCATTGCCTGAGAAGATCGGGTGAGTGGCATAAGCAAATACGCGTTTTGCACCACGTTCTTTCAGCGCTTCAGCTGCTTTACACAGCGTACCACCGGTGTCGATCATATCGTCAACCAGCACGCAGTCACGACCCGCTACGTCACCGATGATGTGCATCACCTGAGAGACGTTTGCACGCGGACGGCGTTTGTCGATGATCGCCATATCGGTGTCATTAAGCAGCTTAGCGATAGCGCGGGCACGCACGACGCCACCGATGTCCGGAGAAACCACAATCGGGTTATCCAGATTCAGCTGCAGCATATCTTCTAACAGAATGGGGCTACCAAATACGTTATCAACCGGTACGTCGAAGAAGCCCTGGATCTGTTCAGCATGCAGGTCAACGGTCAGAACGCGGTCAACGCCGACGCTGGACAGGAAATCAGCGACAACTTTTGCCGTAATCGGCACACGAGCGGAACGTACACGACGATCCTGGCGCGCATAGCCAAAGTAAGGGATAACGGCGGTGATACGGCCTGCGGAAGCACGGCGCAGGGCATCAACCATAACGACCAATTCCATCAGGTTGTCGTTCGTTGGAGCACAAGTGGACTGGATGATGAAAATATCACCACCGCGTACATTTTCGTTAATTTGTACGCTGACTTCGCCGTCGCTAAAGCGACCTACAGCGGCGTCGCCGAGAGAAGTGTACAGGCGGTTGGCAATACGTTGTGCTAGTTCCGGGGTGGCGTTACCAGCAAAAAGCTTCATATCAGGCACGAGAAGAACCTCAGGCATGCGTCCATTGGTGGAAAGAGTTTGCCAAAAACTGTGCGGGCCAGGCAGGACTCTCTCCATGCGGTGTATTAACGAGCGCGATGCAACGTCTGGAACAGGGTGACGTTGTCACCGAAACTCAGCTTGCCCGGCTTACCCGTCATCATTTATGTTTTATGTGCGCTGGGTTCAAGGCCTCACACCAGTCACATACTGATGTATGCGGCTGGCAATTCGTCATCTCGCCAACGTACTGAAACTTCAATGAGTTAGAGTAACGCTCTATGCAGTGGAGAGAGGTTGACACCCTTCGCCACAAAGGCATTGAGCCATTCCGGGGCTTGCTCAAGCACCTGCCGGGCACGAGACTCTGTATCGAATTCAGCAAAGACACAGGCTCCTGTACCAGTCAGGCGCGACGGCGCGTATTCTAACAGCCAGGAAAGCGCCGCATCAACCTCGCGAAAACGTTTTCTTGCGATAACCTCGCAATCATTGCTGAATTCACATTTTAATAACGTTTCTATTGACCTTTTTGGCGTATTACGGGGGAGGTCGGGATCGTTAAAAATCATCGGCGTTGGAATACTGACGCCAGGATGAGCCACCAGGTACCATTTTTCGGCCGGTTCCACTGGGGTCAGGATCTCTCCGACGCCTTCGGCAAAGGCGGCGTGTCCGCGGACAAACACCGGCACGTCAGCCCCGAGCGTTAAACCGAGCTCGGCCAGTTCGTCCAGCGACAGACCACACTGCCAGAGATGGTTTAGCGCGACCAGCACGGTTGCCGCGTTCGACGATCCGCCGCCCAGGCCTCCGCCCATCGGCAGACGCTTTTCGATACGGATATCCGCACCGCTACCGGCTGGCAGCCGACCGCGCTCTGCGGCTGTTTTCATCAGCAGTCGCGCGGCACGGACGATCAGGTTGTCTTCATGTGCCACGCCGTCAACCGGCGTCAGGAGATGAATTTCGCCGTCGCGACGCGGTTCCAGGCTGAGGGTGTCGCCATAATCGAGGAACTGAAACAGCGTTTGCAGCGTGTGATAACCGTCCGCACGTCGTCCGGTGATGTATAAAAACAGATTCAGTTTTGCCGGAGAGGGCCACTGGGTCATCATTTTACAATCCAGTTATCCATTTTCAGCTTGATACGCTGAGCACCGTCGGAGAGTTCCATATTGGCCGGCATTGCCGGGGAGGTTTTGCTGTCGTACGCGCTATAGACCACTTTCCAGTTTTTTCCGTCCTGGCTGTAGTTCACTTCGCTCAGGCGGTACTGATCGTCGAGTTTATAGTCGGTCGCGTCGCCCGGCAGGCCAAGGATCCACTGACGCAGGCTGTTCAGCGGGATCGGCATACCGGTCAGCTTGCCGATCATCTCTTCGGCATCGTCAGCGGTATAGCGCTGGCCTTTATTGTCCATCAACTGCACGTTACCCGGCTGCGCGTTCAGTTCAAGCTCAGTGCTGCCAAGCGGGTTGGTCAGCAGCAGGCGATAGCTATCCTGGCCGGTCTGCTGCCAGAAAAAGCGCGCATAGACCTTCTGCTCGTCGGAAATATAGGCAAACGCGCCGCGCGTCTGATACTGATTTAACTGGCGGACCTCCTGCTGATGTTGCCGCCATTGAGGAGAGTCCGGACTTTTCCCCGGGCCTTTCGGCGCGTTGATCGTACAGGCGGTCAGAACCAGGGTTGCCAGCGGAAGCAGGCGGATCAGGCGAAAATCAGGCAGGGTCATAATGATGACGAATCCTTGTGATACGTTGCAATAATAACCCTTAATGCTAGCGCCGCGCGGGTATATCGTCTACGTTCACGTTATCTTAATTTAAGCAATAAGCGATTACTCCAAAAGGGGGCACTCTCTTTTATTGATTCCGCGCATCCTGTATGATGCGAGCAGACTAACCATATCAACGCTGGTACTACTCCCGCAGACATGACCCTTTTAGCGCTCGGCATTAACCATAAGACGGCACCTGTATCGCTGCGAGAACGCGTAACGTTTTCGCCAGATACGCTCGATCAGGCGCTGGAAAGCCTGCTTGCGCAGCCAATGGTGCAGGGCGGCGTGGTCTTGTCGACGTGTAATCGCACGGAGCTGTATCTGAGCGTGGAAGAGCAGGACAACCTGCAGGAAGCGCTGATTCGTTGGTTATGTGATTACCACAATCTTGATGAAGACGATCTGCGCAGCAGTCTCTACTGGCACCAGGATAACGATGCAGTCAGCCATCTGATGCGTGTCGCCAGTGGTCTGGATTCGCTGGTACTCGGTGAACCACAGATCCTCGGCCAGGTGAAAAAAGCGTTTGCGGATTCACAAAAAGGCCACCTGAACGCCAGCGCGCTGGAACGTATGTTCCAGAAATCGTTCTCCGTTGCCAAACGGGTTCGTACCGAAACCGATATCGGTGCCAGCGCCGTGTCCGTTGCGTTTGCCGCCTGTACGCTGGCGCGCCAAATCTTTGAATCACTTTCCACGGTCACTGTGCTGTTGGTCGGCGCGGGCGAAACCATCGAACTGGTGGCACGCCATCTGCGCGAACACAAAGTGCAGAAGATGATTATCGCCAACCGCACCCGTGAGCGGGCGCAGGTTCTGGCCGATGAAGTGGGTGCTGAAGTGATCGCACTCAGCGACATCGATGAACGTCTGCGGGAAGCTGACATTATCATCAGTTCAACCGCCAGCCCGCTGCCTATCATTGGTAAAGGGATGGTGGAGCGTGCGCTGAAAAGCCGCCGAAATCAGCCGATGTTGCTGGTGGATATCGCCGTTCCGCGCGATGTCGAACCGGAAGTCGGTAAACTGGCTAACGCTTATCTCTATAGCGT
>NZ_JBFWLF010000254.1:0-6740 GCF_050252275.1 Citrobacter sp.
GCAGTAAAATACCAATCAGCGCCGCGTTAAGCAGAGGACGAAGCGGCGGCAGTTTATGGCCGCGCAGTAGTAAAAAGGCGGTTAACAGTCCTCCGGCGGCGAGAAAGCGCACGCCAGCCATCATCAGCGGCGGCCAACTTTCCACACCGATACGGATGACGAAATAGGTGGAACCCCAGATGATATACAGCGCGAACAGCGCGCTGAAAAGCGGTAACAACTGCCTGAAACGCATAATCCCTCACGTGAAAAACGCTAACAAGCGACATAGTAAACGCGAAAACTATCAGGCTGGCGAGCGATATAATTCATGCTTCTTGTTAAAAAAATGTTGACGAATAACACCAGTTTCGGCCTCGCGTGTTTTACTCCATACTTAACGCTTCAAGAATAAAAAAATGAGGGAATAATTTTGGCAGGAAGTAGCTTACTGACCTTACTCGATGATATCGCCACGCTGTTGGATGACATCTCGATGATGGGCAAACTGGCCGCGAAGAAAACCGCTGGTGTACTGGGGGATGACCTGTCGCTTAACGCGCAGCAGGTGACGGGGGTAAGAGCAAACCGCGAGTTGCCGGTGGTCTGGAGCGTTGCGAAAGGCTCGCTGGTTAACAAAGTGATCCTGGTGCCGCTGGCGCTGCTCATCAGCGCCTTTATTCCCTGGGCGATTACACCGCTGTTGATGATTGGCGGCGCCTTCCTCTGTTTTGAGGGCGTGGAGAAAGTCCTGCACACCTTCGAGTCGCGAAAACACAAAGAAGATCCGGCTGAGCGACAGCGGCGGCTGGAAGCGCTGGCGGCGCAGGATCCGCTGGCGTTTGAGAAAGATAAAATCAAAGGCGCAGTGCGAACCGACTTTATACTCTCGGCAGAGATCGTGGCGATCACGCTCGGGATTGTGGCCGAGGCGCCGTTGCTCAACCAGGTGCTGGTTTTGTCAGGCATCGCGCTGGTGGTGACCATTGGCGTTTATGGTCTGGTTGGTCTCATCGTTAAGCTGGATGATATGGGGTACTGGCTGGCAGAAAAAACCAGCGTGCTGGCGCAGACATTAGGGAAAGGGCTGCTGGTTGTCGCGCCGTGGCTGATGAAATCACTGTCGGTGGTGGGTACGCTGGCCATGTTCCTGGTGGGCGGGGGAATTGTGGTACACGGTATTGCGCCGTTGCATCATGCCATTGAACAGTTTGCCCAGCAGCAAAATGCTGTGGTGGCGTTGATTTTACCGACGCTGCTGAATCTGGTATTGGGGTTTATCATCGGTGCCATCGTTGTGCTGCTGGTGAAAGCCGTTGCCAGAATGCGCGGGGTTGCGCACTAAAAGTCTTCCTCAGAATGAGGCAAAACCGGACATCCTCGTCTAAGGTGAAAACGTTCACTGGATACAGGAGGTAACATGGTTTTTTTGGTCAGTGAGGAAGTGACTGTGAAAGAGGGCGGTCCGCGTATGATTGTCACCGGCTATTCCAGCGGTATGGTGGAGTGTCGGTGGTATGATGGGTTTGGCGTCAAGCGAGAGGCATTCCATGAGTATGAACTCGTCGCTGGCGCTACCTGTAGACGGTGTGATGAAGCCTGATGACAAAACGCCCGGCGGATGTCGGGCGTTTTCTTAAAAAATGCGTGACGGCAACAATACGTAACGTACTGCGTTATGCCAGGATTAGGAAAGCAACAGCGAGTAGGGAGTGGGCAGAGTGCCGCACGAAGCAACGATGGAAAACGGGGGCTGGCTGAAAACGTTGGCGCGGCGACTCGGCCCTGGCCACGTCGTGAATCTCTGCTTTCTGATTGTCATGTTTTTTTCGACTCTTCTGACCTGGCGGGAAGTGGTCGTCCTGGAAGACGCCTATATCTCCAGCCAGCGTAATCATCTGGAAAATGTCGCCAACTCGCTCGACAAGCAGTTGCAATTCAATGTGGATAAGCTGCTGTTTCTGCGTGACGGGATGCATGAGGCGCTGATCACCCCGCTGGGGTTTTCGGTCTTAAGAGATGCGGTTACCCATTTTGAGCAGTTGCGTCATTCACGCGTCTGGCAGCTTGAGCTGGATAAGCGACGGACGCTGCCGCTGAATGGCGTTTCTGATGCGTTTGTAAGTCAAACTCAGTTGCTCTCGCGTGACGATCAATCGCTGAATAACGAGCTGACCGCCGCGCTGGAAGTGGGCTATTTGTTGCGTTTAGCGATCATCCGTACATCGATGTCGCAACAGGCGATGTATGTCTCGCGCGCGGGCTTTTACGTCTCCACGTTACCGACATCGCTGTCCAGCGATATTACTACCCGATATTACGACTACGTGATCCAACCCTGGTTTACCGAGCAGTCGCAGCGAAAAAACCGCATGCGCGGCGTACGCTGGTTCACCACGCCGTCACCCGATCTCTCTTACGAGCAGCAGCGCGTGACCGTTAGCGTACCGCTGGATTATCACTTTTACTGGCTTGGCGTGCTGGCGATGACCATCCCCGTGTCGGCAGTCGAACGGTTTATGGATGAAGCGATCGATAAGGACGTGGAGGGGGTGTATCAACTCTATGACAGCAGACTGAAGCTGCTGGCCGGTTCCTCGGCGGAATTGAGAAACGCGAACACCTTTGATGAGCGCGAACTGGCGATGCTCGCGCACGATATCGAGCAGGATACCGTAGGCGGTTTGCGCATGGGGAGCCGCTACATCAGTTGGCAACGTCTGGATCATTTCGATGGCGTACTGGTGCGGGTACATACCTTAAGCGAAGGGGTACACGGCGATTTCGGCAGCATCAGTATTGCGCTGGCGTTACTGTGGGCGCTGTTCACCGCGATGCTGATCATCTCCTGGGTGGTCATCCGTCAAATGGTCAGCAATATGTTTGTGCTGCAAAGTTCACTTCAGTGGCAGGCCTGGCACGATACGCTGACCCGCTTGTATAACCGCGGCGCGCTGTTTGAAAAAGCTAAGCACTTGACTCAGCGTTGCCGAACGCAAAAACAACCGCTGTCGGTTATTCAGATCGATCTGGACCACTTCAAAAGTATTAATGATCGCTTTGGTCACCAGGCCGGGGATCGGGTGTTAACGCATGCCGCAGGCTTAATCAGCGGGACATTGCGTACTTATGATGTTGCGGGACGAGTCGGCGGGGAGGAGTTCTGTGTAGTCCTGCCGGAAACTTCACTGGCGCAGGCGGAGCAGATAGCCGAACGTATCCGCCTGCGGCTGAATGAGAAAGAGATTCTGGTGGCGAAAAGTGCCACGTTGCGGATTAGCGCCTCACTCGGGGTGAGTAGTACCCAGGAGACCGAAGACTATGATTTTGAGCAGCTCCAGTCACTGGCGGACCGTAGACTCTACCTGGCAAAACAGGCAGGCCGTAACCGGGTCTGTGTCTCGGATAAAGGCTAAGGCGTGGCGAAAAAATGGGTCATGCCTTCGTCCCAGCCTTCCGGTCCCTCTCGCTGCGTGCGGTAAACCTGCACGGTGCTGTCGGGGCGTAAAATTACCCCTTCGCGACTTAAGCCTTTCACGATGACGGCGTAATCCATCGCCTCCAGCAGTGGCGCGTCATTCGGGCCATCGCCCAGTCCGACGGTGACCGGACGTCGCTTCCCCTGTTGCTGATATTGGGCAATCAGCCCGTTTGCAGCCTGATCTTTTCCAGCGCTGGCATCCAGGACATGCCAGAATCGCGCGCCCTGAACAAACTGTAATCCCAGGTCGTTTAGCTGTCGGGTGAAGTCGGCCATTCGATCATCGCTGTCGCGCCAGATCAGCGTGACTGAAGCTTCATGCAGGCGCGTTAAGCTGGCCTGGGCATGCGTCAGGCCAGTCCACTCGGCGATGGTGGACTCATCGACATCATCAAACGTCGTAAATTTAAACGAGGATCGGGTACGAAGTTTGTTAATCACGGCGCTAATTTCAGCATGTGAAGCACCGGCTATCTGTCGCGGGAAGTCAGGATGCGTCTGCCAACGGCTGTCCAGTTCAACCACGGCGCCATTCTCAGCAATCAGCGGCAATCCCTGTAAGCCGAGTAACTTCTGGATGTGCAGCATTTCCGCCGCCGTTTTGCTGCTGCACAGGATCAGCGGAATATTTTTCTCACGCAGTCGGGCGAGCCAGGCGGCGGCAGGCTGCCAGTCATAAGTGTGACTGTCCAGCAGCGTGCCATCCAGATCGGTAAAAATCAGCAATGGAGCGTCGAGTGAAAGCATTTTTATTCCTGTCACGTGGGTCGCCGTATTCTGGATAAATCCTAAAAACAGGGTGTTTGGCCTGAAGGGGAAATGGGATCGATCCCGTCATCAGGCGCGCTGGCAGCCGGTCCGTCCCAACCATTAGAAGGATTAATCATTTGTCTGAAAAATATTTGCTTGTCATACAAAAAAATTGCGGATAAGGTTTAGCGTACATCAGATTTCCTGGTGTAACGAATTTTCAAGTGCTTCTTGCATAAGCAAGTTTCATCCCGACCCGTCAGGGTCGGGATTTTTTTCGCTGCAGCTCATCGATTAATTTCCGTCACGCTAAAATCATGGATGTCGAGCTCAAACGCCTCGGCTAATTCATGCCATGTATGATACTCACGGCCATCCACACTGACTCTGTCCGGGTCGTTTCCGCTACGATGGATCTCACTCTCGCTGATTTCATTAATCGCCGCCAGCAACGCGTCAACATCGACGCTGACTTCACGTTTTGCGGTATCGCTGTACTCTTTCGCGGTCTTCATTTCAACCTCGTCATTCACCGTGCCACAGACTAAGTATAGACCGTTGAGAAAACCCGCAATCGAACTGCTCAGACGCTGTCAGGCAGCGGTTTTTGTTCTACACTGGCACAAAGCCACAGGAGGATAATGATGAAGGTGAATGATCGGGTCACAGTCAAAACGGACGGCGGTTCTCGTCGTCCTGGCGTGGTACTGGCAGTGGAAGAGTTTAGTGAAGGCACAATGTACCTGGTTTCGCTGGAAGACTACCCGCTCGGCATCTGGTTCTTTAATGAGTCAGGGCATCAGGATGGTATCTTTGTGGAGAAGGCAGAGTAGGATTGCGACAGCCGATGTAAACCCGGCTGGTGGGACATCCACCAGTCGGGACGTCTCATCGCATGTTAACAAAGATACCGTTGGTCACGTTATCGGTTAGTCTGACGACATGATAGATAACCTGTTTGTTATGCGTCTTTATCTTTCGTTTTATATTCCCCTTATGGGATGACACCGTTTTTGCCTTGATATTCATTTGATCCGAAATTTGAATTGTTCCCTGGCCTTCCATCCACATGCGCAGCATGCTGGACTCAGTACGACTTAATGATAACGTCGGTAAATTTATTACACTGGCGGAATCCGTCTCTTTTTTCAGAATATCGCCAAGGAGATCGTCCAGTGATTCTGGCTTTATTGACTTTGAACTGATCAATAAGTTTTTTCTGACTAACAGATATTCATCAAAATGCACATTGGCAATTGCCATAAAAACAATAAATAACGTATTGGGATGCTGATTAATGATTTGCTTTATATGCTGACTGTTGGCTGGGTCATGGATAAAACAGTCTTCATTAATAAACACCACAGAAGGTTGGTGTGTATCACAAGCGATGTCGAGTTCGTCAACGGTCTCGATGTCGTTGATTTCCCTTTTTTTCACCCCTCTGCTTACCAGATACCCGGTCAAACCTAGCCGGGTGTAACTGCATAGATCCATAATAATCGTTGACATGGCTTACCCTCACTCAATGCGTAACGATAATTCCCCTTACCCGAATATCTCACACAACTTAACGGAACCGAATGCTTCACCTAATGAGACGCGTTTGCGGTTTTCAGGCGGACTTACTATCCCGTAAAGTTACGTATAATTTGCCTGGAATTGTCTTAAAGTAAAGTAAATGTTGCGTTATGTGAGTGAGATAAAAACAAATAAAGCGCGTGAGAGTTATCCTGGTAGATGTTTTTACTGAATGACTTTAGGATAATCCTTAGAATAACAAGATAAACATTATGGACTATTATTAACGGGCAATTCACTAACAATATCAGCTAATAAATTGAAAATTTCGCTAAATAGGTGTTCACAAAACGGCGCAATCAACGGCATTAATGCCGCGATTAACGCGATGCCCACGGTCAGGGTAAGCGGAAAACCAATCACAAATACGGATAATTGCGGTGCCATACGATTTAGTAATCCCAGAGCCAGGTTCAGCGTTAGCAGCATGGTGATGACCGGCAGCGCCAGCATCAACCCGTTGAGGAAGATCAGGCTGCCCGCTCTGGCCAGCGCCAGAAACGCGTTGCTGTTCACCGGATTACCGCCAATGGGCAGGGTGTGGAACGTGTCGACCAGCAGCGAAATCAGCCACAGATGACCGTCAAAGGTCAGGAACAGCAGCATCGCCAGCATATCAATGATTCTGGCAAGCACCGGCATATTCAGATGGCTTGCCGGATCGACAAAGGTGGCAAAGGAAAGCCCCATCTGTAGACCGATAATCTCACCCGCCGTACGCACCGCCGCAAAGGCAAACTGCATGGTAAAGCCGAGCGCGATGCCGATCAGAATTTGCTGCATCGCCAGCCATAACGCATTAAACGAAAAAATTGGCACGTCTTTAGGCGGCAACGAAGGGGCAATGACGAGGGTAATAATGATCCCCAGCCCCAGCTTTACCCGTTTGGGGACGGCACGTTCACTGAGGATCGGAGCGGTAGTAATTAGCGCCAGTACGCGCAGCAGC
>NZ_JBFWLF010000255.1:0-6715 GCF_050252275.1 Citrobacter sp.
CTTCTGATTGAGTTGTGCGATTTGTTTATGTGCGGAATCGCGCACCGTGACTACACGTTCGATAATGGTCGAAAGAATGAGCTCATTGTGTTCCGTCAACACGTAGGGTTCTGTTTGCATCGTTAATCGTCCATAAAAGCAAACACGCCTGTCGGGAGTGGCAGGCGCATTATGCGATGAATAAAAAAGGTGGGAAGTTCAGAGGTAAAAATCAGGAATGAGGCTCGAAAAATTCAGGTATTTATTAATCCGGTAGCTCGCCTGGCTCTGAGAATATCGGCAGCGGTCAGGAATGGGGTCTGTTCTTGCCATGTAAATCCCTTCCGGTCGATACGAACCAGTTCGTACTTTTCGACCAGAAAATTAATAGCATCGGCAAGGGTTATTCCCGCATCGATATGCTCCTCGATGGCCGTGTCGTCATGGAATGGCGTGTCGTTTAGTGTCAAGCCGTAATGATGCTCCAGCAGATACGTTAACAATTGCTGCCACACCTGCACGGGCGACAGACGTGACGAAACCGGCACCGTGGCCGGTACAGTTGAAATGTGCATGGGTAGAATCCTGAGAAAAGAAGAAGAGAGAAGGTGTTACGGGGTCGGATAAATAGAAATGTAAACGTAACCGCAGCTACCACGGGTATCAGCTATACAGGTTAAACTCGCAAGTTGAATGGTCACCTGATGTTGCTGCTGTGGATTTAGTTCGCCAGCACGCAGCATATCTTCCAGTTGTTCTACAAACAGCGGGAAAGCCTGATCCAGTTTCTGCAGTTGCTCTGGCGTAAAACTCCCCGTCAATCCAGCTCTGTCAGCCAGGTAATACAGGCGGTTGCCTTCCTGAACTAATCTTGCGCCAAATCGGGGGGTAATATCACTTTGCAGTCCCCATTGGGGAGAATCAGATAACGACATAAAAGTTTCCTTTTGTTGATATTTTTCCGGACCTACAGCCAACCGCGCTCTGCAAATGACATCACGTCATCCCCTACCACGAGGTGATCCAGCACACGCACTTCGACCAGAGCCAGTGCATTCACAACCCGCTTTGTGATGTGCCGATCTGTCTGGCTGGGCTCCGTTTCGCCGGATGGATGGTTGTGGGCCAGAATGACCGCAGCGGCGTTATGGCGTAGAGCCGCTTTGACCACTTCGCGGGGATGGACCTCCGTATGGCTGAGCGTGCCGGTAAACAGCGTTTCACGCTCCAGCAAACGATGCTGGTTATCGAGGTACAGGACGATAAAGATTTCCCGCTCAAGGCCCGCCATTTGCAGCTGCAGCCAGGTTTTAGTGAAGCTGGTTGAGGTAAATGACTCTCCCGGCTGGCGCTGATATTTCTCCAGCAGACGCAGGGCTCGGCGGATGATGCGTTGTTCGTTAACTGGAAAAGCTGGAGATAATGCGACTTCTGACATCACAGTTCCTTAAAACAAAAAGCCTCGCCGGTTTATTGGCAAGGCCTGAGGGAAGGGATAATAAAAAGGTTCATGAGGCAAGTTGCAGCATATTTTCAGCCATCACCCATAGAGCGCGATTAAGCTTTACATCTCCGTCGATACCTTTTACCGCAGGGGTTTGAGCACGATTACCTTTCGTAGTTCGTCCCGATAGTCCGCCTTTTATCAAGTTCTCCTGATTGCGTTGGTAAGTGGTCCACAGGTCATTGCTATCATCTTGCCAGCGGCGCGGGGAAAGGATCTGCGATTCCGACACCGGCTGATGCTCTTCACCAAAGCGATAGGTTAATGCCGCTTTCGCCATCGCCTCCTGTGCTGGTGGCGGTAACAAAAGCGACTGCATGGCATCGCGCTTCTCCTCCACCCGGTCGAATATCCCCAGCACTTCGTAAGCCCCTTCAATGACTTTCTCCACCACATTGCCTTTATGTGGCACACGTACCTCACCAAAACTCTCACCGCAAATCAGCCCGTTCTGGCAGACTGCACGAAATAGCCCCGGCAGCATCTGGTATGAGCTGGAACCGTCATGGCTGTTGAGCAGAATGATTTCCGGCACCTGCTTACCAGTGATTTGCCCTTCACGGCGCAGGCGCAGCATGTGTTTGGTGTGTTCGCGCTTGCTCTGGTCACGCACACGGGTCTGGCAGGCAAAGAACGGCTGGAAACCTTCACGTTGCAGGTTATCGAGCAGGGTAATGGTCGGGATGTAGGTATATCTCTCACTGCGTGATTCATGTTTTTCTTCGCTGAACACACTCGGCACATAGTGCGCCAGTTCGTCACGGGTTAACGGGCGGTCGCGGCGTACAACATTGGCCGCACCAAAGCGGCTGGCTAATCGGGTCATGATTAATTCCTTTTTTGGAGATGAAAAACGAAAAGGCCATGCTTCCCGAAGGAGGCATGGCCTGTAAAATGATGGTAGGGCTGTTAAGAAAGAATGTTAACCTGCGGTATTCCTGCAGCCGCTGAGGTCATCCAGCTCTTTTTCCGTATTCTTAATACCAGGAGTAAAACTTCCTACTTTTTCATCATTAACATAAACATCGAACGTTGCGGCGTGACCAAGGGCATCAATAAACTGAATCCAGGCGTTGTCCCCATTTCGCCAGCCCAGCGATGAAGGTAACGGGAGTTGTTGATCATCGGTCATAACCGTTATTGTTGTTTTGTCATCGCGTGAGTCCACGCGAGTACCGTCAGGCAGGTCGATGAGTACATTGTGCTGTAGGGTATTCTGCTCATCCGGAGTCATGGTGCAGTTAAGGTTAAAAACGACATTTTCCGGGTTGGTGATTAGATATTCTGTTATGCCCTGACCAAAGCCACTGGACCACATATTCGGTATTGCCTGAGCCGTTGTTGCGGATGTCAGAATTGATACCATCAGAATTCCGTAAAATAACCGCATAATTTTCTCCTTAAATGAATTTCCTGAGCTATTTGGTAGGGATTCTATTTTGTAGCGTATTCCAACGAGTCAACAGGCTGGTTATTGAAATACACCACAATCTTAGCCAGAACATTTGGATTGCTGGTTTTAACAAAACCGACCTTAAAGTTACCGCGACAATACTGCTCAAACGTCACTTTATTGTGATCGTCGGGCACAATGGTTCTGGCGATGCCCGATTCACGGTCAACGATACCCCAAATCCCGTTGGGGCAGTTCGCTTCAGGCTTAGGCTGATTTACTATCGCAACGCGTTTGCCTGGTGAGATGTCAACGATACGACAGGCTTTTGTTAGTACCATCCGTTGATTGCACCAGAAAAGCTTACCGGAACTGGATTCGCGAGTGATAGCCGGGATACCACCTTGAATAGAGCCCGACCAGCCATTCTCGATATTCGCATGAGCCTGATTCGCCACAAAACTTGAAGTGAAAGCTATTAGGGCAGAAGCGCAATATATGGCACGGCACAAATTCGTATTAATATTTTGAAGGTAACTCATCTTTAATCTCTTGAAAGTTATGGTCAATGTAGTTCGGCTCTGAAGGTTGATATCACGTCATTGATGAACCGAAAGTGAGGTAACGCCTGAAGAAAATCTGGACAGGAGAGGATGTCGCGTACGGCGGTATCAAGGGTAAAGCTGTCGTTGTGAAGCGTGACAGCTCGGATTTCCGCGAGAGGAAATACTGCTATCCGGGCCTGATGCTCGCCTGTCAGATACCACTCACCATCACGTAATACCAGACGGTAGGGAGCAAGACCCGTACAGCGACAACCGTTTCCAAGTAGCGTCACCTTCCTGTGTTCAGACACCGCATTCACCAGTTGGGCAAACACGCCAGAGTCTGGGGATGGCACCTGCGCAACTCCCGGCCAAATAAGGCAAGGAGCTTCCACTGGTCCGCTCAAAAGAGAACTGGCCAGATGGTTGTCCATATCAGGAAACAGCGCTTCAACACCCGACTGGCGAGCAAACGTCATCACTGCCAGCTCTCTCTGTCGACCTCCGGACAGCAAGCGACACTGACCTTTGCGATACTCCAGATCCAGATACATCAGACGTTCCCGAAAATCCCTGCGCAGGGTACGAACCGACACACCGAATTCAGTTGCCAGCTTTCGCAAATCCAGAGTTTCACCCGCCACCAGGCGGCTGATAATTAACGACAGCCTGACGGCAAGCCGGTCATGACGGCGTTCAGCCTGAGTCATGAGACAGGTTCTCCAGTGATATAATTAGCTGAAAATTAAAAAGTTATTTTAACGAAGGGGTGGGACAGGGAGTGGACACAAGAAGACGTATTTTTTACTGTTGCTGAAATCAACCGTGACGGGGCGTAAAGGGGAAAGTTTCGAAATTCAGCAGATTATAAAACATCAGAACGGACAGGGTATGTCCCGAAGATAATGGCAGGTAAGCCAGCTCAGAAGAAAATCCAGTCCCAAACGGCACGGGCAACGGATACTACGGCATCGCGGACAGTATGAATAATCGCTTTTAATGGCGCAGGAATAAATGATGCCGCTTCCGCAGAATCAAACACCTCTCCTACTGCGTTGCCAAAGCCCTCACGAGCCTGCTTTCTTATCGGTTCACCGCATAACCTCCCGTGCAGTTGTGTCGCCAATGGGCTGGTGGCTCGGTCTGGCAGGCAGCACATCATCGTTTCTACCATTGATGGCAGATTCCATTCTGTTCTCGCTGAGACAGCGCACACCGGATGGTGTGGTGAGAATAACTGGCGAATAGACGCCAGCCTGGCCTCAATATTCACCAACTGGTGCGGTGATGGGGCATTACCGGTGACATACCACTCATGGCTGGGCTCTATTTTGTCAGCCTGGTTAACGATAAAAAGTATCCGCTGATGGTGGTCAGTCATCACTCGCTTGTAGAAGCGCTCATCGACGGAGAAAGCACGATCATCGGCTTTGATAACCCACAGGATGAGGTCCAGCTCCGGGAGAATATTGCGATATAGAGATTCATATTCCTCATCACGTTGCTCACTCTCGCCTACACCGGGTAGGTCTACCAGTATCAGGCTATGGTCGCCGCTGCTAAGACGCAATCGAAGCACCTCACGAGTGCAGGCGTTGACATCGCTGACGGAAGTGACCTTCCCCTGGAAAAGCGCATTACAGAGCGATGATTTTCCCGCGCCTGTTTTGCCCATGATCCCGATGACTGGTTCGTAATGAGTGAGTTTTTGAATATGGTCAAGAATATGTTTGCCAATGGCATGGGGGAGTGACGTCAGTGGCTTTTCGATAGCCTGCAGACCTTCTGATTTTTTCATGAAACAACCTCAGACAGAAAAACAAAACCCCCGAGCCAGGAGGGCTTCGGGGGTGATTCTCGGTAATAATATCTATCTGAAATTATTTCCATTGTATGTTTTGGTGGCTAGATAAAACATCTATAGGTACAGCTTTTCTGCCAAAGGAGCAGAATTTCATAAACAAATGTTGCTTATGTTTCAGTCTTTAGGCGAAACGGGTAGTAAACTGGGCCCATAAAACACAGCCATTGAAGAATTGTTGCAACCTCAACTGAGGAAAAATTGAACTCATTACTCTAAAAATTTTCGTCAGAACATAGTGGTTATTCAATACGTAGTGCTGATCTCAAACATGCACAACTAAGGAGCCGTAATCGTGAATGCTAATGAACCTTCATCCTCAGTTAACAATGATGAAACAGCCCCCCTTCCAGCTTCCCAAGTTAAGAAGAAAGCGCCAAGCATAAACATAATTAAAGTGCGCGATGATCACTTCCCGTTACAGTTCATTATTGATGAAAATGATACGACCAAATATAAATTGGCTGAAGGTATAGAAGCATCTTGGTTAGGCTCTGATTCATTTGGAATTAAGGAGTTACGCAACCGTGTTGAACCTTGGTTAACATCGCTTTTTCAGTCAGAGCATCTTTCTCTTTTGGCTGGTTCCGGCTTAACGCACGCGATTCACTCCCTGGCTGCCGGGAAAGGAGCTGCAGGTATGAGCACCCTGCCGCTTAGCAACCACCTCCCCGAAATTAATCAAGCGGCAAAAAACGCAGCCATCGCAGCTGGACGCAAAGAAGGCAATCTCGAAGATCAATTGCGAGTTGCTAATGAGTTACTTCGTGGCTTTGAGATTTTGCAAAAAAAAACTGAGGCTGAAGCTCTTCGTGCAGAACTAAAAAACGGTATGCAAGATTTCGCACATTCAATTCTGAAGAGTGAAGAAGGTATCGCGATTGCTGCAGAACATAAACGAGAGCAAGCATTCAATACTCTAATTACTTTTCTGATGAGTTTTGCCAGCCGTACCGGGGTACGAGATCGCCTGAATATTTTCACAACAAACTATGATCGGCTCATTGAAGCTGGCGCTGAATTGGCTGGACTGCATTTATTAGATCGTTTTTTAGGCAACTTGATGCCTATTTTCCGTTCCTCACGTTTAGATTTAGATATGCACTACAATCCTCCAGGCATTCGTGGAGAACCCCGTTACTTGGAGGGTGTGGCACGCTATACCAAGCTACATGGTTCAGTTGACTGGGTACAAACGAAGAAGGATATCCACCGTATTGGCTTGCCCTTCGGTGCAGAAAGTACAGAACCATATTTAAAAGCACCAGGTCTTGCCGGTGCCACCGCTCATCAATTGATGATTTATCCTAATGCGGCAAAAGACAGAGAAACCGCCGATTACCCTTATGTTGAATTATTCCGGGATCTTGCTGCTGCAGTATGTCGTCCGAACAGCACATTAGTAACCTATGGCTACAGTTTTGGCGATGAGC
>NZ_JBFWLF010000256.1:0-6706 GCF_050252275.1 Citrobacter sp.
GAACAACACGCGAATACCGCACTCCCCACCCTCCCCGGTCAGCCGCAGAACCCGGGGACCTGGTCTCGCGACGAACTCACCGTCGCCGGAATCAAAACGCATATCGACGCGTTCCAGCAATGGCTGGGCGATGCCTTCGACAGCGGGATTTCCGCCGAACAGCTGATTGAAGCCCGGACCGAGTTTATCGACCAGTTGCTGCAACGTCTGTGGATCGACGCAGGTTTTGGACAGATTGCCGATCTGGCGCTGGTCGCCGTCGGTGGCTACGGACGCGGTGAGCTTCACCCGCTTTCCGATATCGACCTGCTCATCCTGAGTCGTAAAAAATTACCGGACGATCAGGCGCAAAAGGTCGGCGAGCTGCTGACATTGCTGTGGGACGTCAAACTGGAGGTCGGGCACAGCGTACGTACGTTGGAAGAATGCCTGCTGGAAGGGTTGTCGGACCTGACCGTCGCCACCAACCTGATTGAGACCCGTCTGTTGATTGGTGACGTGGCCCTTTTTCTGGCGCTGCAAAAACATATCTTCAGCGAAGGTTTCTGGCCCTCCGACAAGTTCTACGCCGCCAAAGTGGAAGAGCAGCATCAGCGCCACCAGCGCTATCACGGCACCAGCTATAACCTCGAGCCGGATATCAAAAGTAGCCCCGGCGGTCTGCGCGATATCCACACGCTGCAGTGGGTCGCCCGTCGCCATTTTGGCGCTACCTCGCTCGACGAAATGGTCGGCTTCGGCTTTTTGACTCAGGCAGAGCGCGCTGAGCTCAACGAGTGCCTGCACATTCTGTGGCGCATTCGTTTTGCCCTGCATTTAGTGGTCAGTCGTTACGATAACCGCCTGCTGTTCGATCGCCAGTTGAGCGTCGCTCAGCGCCTGAATTACAGCGGCGAAGGCAACGAGCCGGTTGAGCAGATGATGAAGGATTATTTCCGCGTCACCCGCCGCGTCACGGAACTCAACCAGATGCTGCTGCAGCTGTTTGACGAAGCGATCCTCGCGCTGTCCGCCGACGAAAAGCCGCGTCCTATTGATGACGATTTTCAACTGCGCGGTACGCTGATCGATCTGCGTCAGGACGATCTGTTCATCCGCGAACCGGAAGCGATCCTACGGATGTTCTATACCATGGTACGCAACAGTGCGATCACCGGGATCTACTCCACCACCCTGCGCCATCTGCGCCATGCGCGCCGCCACCTGAATCAGCCACTGTGCTACATCCCGGAGGCGCGATCGCTGTTTCTCAGTATGCTGCGTCACCCTGGTGCGGTCAGCCGCGGTCTGCTGCCGATGCACCGCCATAGCGTGCTGTGGGCCTACATGCCGCAGTGGTCACGTATTGTCGGGCAGATGCAGTTTGACCTGTTCCATGCTTACACGGTGGACGAACACACGATTCGCGTGATGCTGAAGCTGGAAAGTTTTGCCAAAGAAGAGACCCGTCAGCGCCACCCATTGTGCGTGGATCTCTGGCCGCGTCTGCGACAGCCTGAGCTAATTTTTATCGCCGCGCTGTTCCATGATATTGCCAAAGGACGCGGCGGCGACCACTCGGTGCTGGGCGCACAGGACGTGCTCAAGTTTGCGGAACTGCACGGCCTGAACTCGCGCGAAACGCAGCTGATTGCCTGGCTGGTTCGCCAGCACCTGCTGATGTCGGTGACCGCTCAGCGCCGGGATATTCAGGACCCCGAAGTGATTAAGCAGTTCGCCGAAGAAGTACAGACGGAACATCGCCTGCGCTTCCTGGTTTGCCTGACGGTGGCGGATATATGCGCCACTAACGAAACGCTATGGAACAGCTGGAAGCAAAGTTTGCTGCGCGAGCTGTACTTCGCCACGGAAAAACAGCTGCGTCGGGGAATGCAAAACACGCCGGATATGCGCGAACGCGTGCGCCATCACCAGTTGCAGGCGCTGGCGCTGCTGCGGATGGATAACATTGATGAAGAAGCATTGCACCATATCTGGTCGCGCTGTCGCGCCAACTACTTCGTGCGCCACAGCCCGAACCAGCTGGCCTGGCATGCGCGTCATCTGTTGCAGCACGATCTCAGCGAGCCGCTAATTCTGCTCAGCCCGCAGGCAACGCGCGGCGGGACGGAAATATTCATCTGGAGTCCGGATCGCCCGTATCTGTTTGCCGCCGTCTGCGCCGAGCTGGACCGGCGTAACCTCAGCGTCCACGATGCGCAGATTTTCACCACCCGCGATGGCATGGCGATGGATACCTTTATCGTACTGGAACCGGACGGCAGCCCGCTGTCGTCAGACAGGCATGAAGCCATCCGCTTTGGGCTGGAACAGGCAATCACCCAGCGCAGCTGGCAGCCGCCGCAGCCGCGCCGACAGCCGGCAAAATTACGCCACTTTACCGTCGATACCGAGGTCACATTCCTGCCCACGCACACCGACCGCAAATCGTTCCTCGAGCTTATCGCGCTCGATCAGCCAGGGCTGCTGGCGCGGGTCGGGCAAATTTTTGCCGATCTAGGAATTTCGCTTCATGGCGCCCGAATTACAACCATTGGTGAGCGAGTAGAAGATTTATTCATAATCGCTACAGCAGACCGGCGTGCACTTAATAATGCGCTACAGCAGGAAGTGCATCAACGGTTGACAGAGGCCCTCAATCCAAACGATAAAGGGTAGTGTGTTTATTTATAGGGAAAGAGTTTAACAATGCAGCAGTTACAGAACGTTATTGAGACCGCTTTTGAGCGCCGTGCCGACATTACTCCGGCCAATGTGGATACCGTGACCCGTGAAGCGGTGAATCAGGTGATTTCCCTGCTGGACTCCGGCGCGCTGCGCGTGGCAGAAAAGGTAGACGGTCAGTGGGTGACTCACCAGTGGTTGAAGAAAGCGGTGCTGCTCTCTTTCCGTATCAACGATAACCAGGTGATCGATGGCGCGGAAAGCCGCTACTTCGATAAAGTGCCGATGAAATTCGCCGACTACGACGAAGCACGCTTCCAGAAAGAAGGCTTCCGTGTGGTTCCGCCTGCGGCAGTTCGTCAGGGTGCGTTTATCGCCCGTAACACCGTGCTGATGCCGTCCTATGTCAACATCGGCGCTTACGTTGATGAAGGCACGATGGTCGATACCTGGGCAACCGTCGGTTCCTGCGCGCAGATCGGCAAGAACGTTCACCTCTCCGGCGGCGTCGGCATCGGTGGCGTACTGGAGCCGCTGCAGGCGAACCCGACCATCATCGAAGATAACTGCTTTATCGGCGCGCGTTCTGAAGTCGTAGAAGGCGTGATTGTCGAAGAAGGCTCGGTGATTTCGATGGGCGTTTATATTGGTCAGAGCACCCGCATTTACGACCGTGAAACCGGTGAAGTCCATTATGGTCGCGTTCCGGCAGGCTCCGTTGTCGTTTCCGGCAACCTGCCGTCGAAAGATGGCAAGTACAGCCTGTACTGTGCGGTAATTGTGAAAAAAGTCGACGCCAAAACCCGTGGCAAGGTCGGCATCAACGAGTTATTGCGTACCATCGACTAACGGCGATTTGAAAAAGCGGGCTTAGCCCGCTTTTTTTACATCTGCGAGTGGCAGAAACAGGGCTTTTCGTTAATTATTCAATAGTTATAGTGAGCTTAAGGGTACCGCTATGTATGACAATCTGAAAAGTCTGGGCATTACTAATCCTGAAGAAATCGATCGTTACAGCCTGCGGCAAGAAGCCAATAACGATATCCTGAAAATCTATTTCCAGAAGGATAAAGGTGAGTTCTTTGCCAAAAGCGTGAAGTTTAAATACCCCCGCCAGCGCAAAACCGTGGTTGCCGATGGAGTGGGTCAGGGATACAAAGAGGTACAGGAGATCAGTCCCAACCTGCGCTATGTGATCGACGAACTCGATCAGATCTGCCAGCGCGATCGCACGGAAGTGGATCTAAAACGTAAGATCCTTGATGATTTACGCCATCTGGAAAGCGTGGTGGCGAATAAGATCACCGAAATCGAAGCCGATCTGGAAAAACTGACGCGTAAATAAGCTGTTAGTTGCCGGATGGCGGCGTCATACGCCTCCTTATCAGGCCTACAGGCACATCCGCGTAGGCCTGATAAGCGTAGCGCCATCAGGCAATGAATCAATGCTGCTCATCCAGCTGTAACGCCACGTACAGCAGCAGCCGATCATCGAAATTCCCCAAATCCAGCCCGGTCAATTCTGAAATGCGATTCAGTCGATATTCCAGCGTATTCCGGTGAATAAACAGCGCCTTAGAGGTCGCCAGCGGCTGCACGTTGTGGCGAAACCACGCCGCCAGAGTGCGGCGCAACAGGCCGTTATTGTCCATCGCCTTCAGCCGCACCAACGGACGCGCCAGCTCATTGGCCTGCCAGCCGCCGCGCAGACTGTCGAGCAGTACCGGCAGCATTAAGTCCTGATAAAAGTAGCTGCGGCTTTCCGGCATTCGTTGTTTGCCGACCATCATCGTCGTGCGCGCAGTACGGTACGAACGCGCGATACTGCCAGGCCCGGTAAAATAGTTGCCCAGCGAAACGCGAAAGCGCAACTGTCCGTTCTCTTTCATGCGCGCAATCAGCTGCTCAACGCGCTTGCGGTGATCTTCGGCATCCCAACGGCCAAACGAATTCAACGCCGGTTTTAACACCACCATCTCGGTCAGCGAAACGATCGCAATCAGGTTATTACGCTCCGGGGTGGTCAGTGCGTTCTGTAACTGCTGCAACTCCGCCATAGCGCTGTCCACGCCGAGTTGTCCGCTGTCCACTTCCACCACCGCCACCACGCGCGGCTGGTTGAGGTCGATCCCTAAACGTTGCGCCCACTCGGTCAACGCTGGCGTGTTCTCTTCCGCCTGAATCAGGTTCATCACCAACTCTTCACGCAGGCGACTGTCCTGGGCCAGCAGATGCATCAGGCGCGACTGCTCCAGCATCATCTCCGCCGTCATGCACACCAGTTCGCCATATTTGCGCAGATGTTCCGGTTCGCCGGTCAGGCCGATCACGCCCACAATTTCGCCTTCCAGGCGCAGCGGCAGGTTGATCCCCTGACGAACGCCATGCAGATGACGCGCAACGGCATCATCGATGTCCACCACGCGGCCCTGAGAGAGGACTAACAGCGCGCCTTCGTGCAATTCCCCAATTCGCTCGCGATCGCCGCTGCCGATGATCCGTCCACGGGCATCCATCACGTTGATATTGGTATCAATAATGCGCATCGTGCGTGCCACGATATCCTGCGCCATTTTGGTATCAAGATGCCAGCCAGCCATAAAGCCCTCCTGTGAGCAGAGCTCCAGCATAAAGAAGATAACAAACGCTGACATTGTGCAGATGCACAAAGCAAAGGGAAGAAGTATGGAGTTGTGGGAAATATCACAAAAAGAAACCCCTTCCTGTGACAGGAAGGGGTTTTGGGGAGATTACTGCATCAACAGGTAGATATTGCTGTCGCCACGCTGAATGTTCAACGCCAGGACAGACGGTTTGCTGTCGAGGATTTTACGCAGTTCGGCGATGTTTTTCACCGGCTGCTGGTTAGCGCCGACAATCACATCCCCTTTCTTGAGGCCAATCTGCGCCGCCGGGGTGTTCGCTTTCACGTTGTTCACCACGACGCCTTTATCCTGACCTTTATTACTCATTTCAGCCCCTTCAATACCGCTGAAGATGGAGCTGGAATCAACCTGAGTCTGGCTGCTCTGCTGCAGTTCCAGATTCACGGTAACCGGCTTACCGTCGCGCAGCAGGCCGAGGGTAATTTTGCTGCCCACCGGCATGGTGCCAACCTGCGCACGCAGTGCGGCAAAGCTGCTGATCGGCTTACCGTTCAGGGAGGTGATCACATCACCGGCTTTAATACCGGCCTTCGAAGCGGACGAGTTCGGCATGACCTGGCTGACAAAGGCACCGCGCTGTGCATCAACTTTCATCGCTTTCGCCAGTTCGGAGCTCAGTTCGGTACCCATGATTCCCAGTTCGCCGCGTTTCACCTGGCCGAACTCCACCATCTGAGAGGTCAGGTTTTTCACCATATTGCTCGGGATCGCAAAACCGATACCGATGTTGCCGCCGTCCGGCGCGAGGATCGCCGTGTTAATACCGATCAACTCGCCGTTCAGGTTAACCAACGCACCGCCGGAGTTACCGCGGTTGATCGCCGCATCGGTCTGAATGAAGTTTTCATAGTTCTGCGCATTCAGGCCGCTACGGCCCAGGGCAGAGACGATACCGGAAGTGACCGTCTCGCCGAGACCAAACGGGTTACCGATGGCGACAGTGTAATCCCCCACTCGCAGGGTGTCGGAGTCAGCCAGCTTAATCGCCGTCAGGTTTTTCGGATCCTGAATCTGGATCAGCGCAATATCAGAGCGCGGGTCTTTGCCGACGATCTTAGCGTCGAATTTACGGCCATCGCTCAGTTGAACCTTAATCACCGTGGCGTTATCCACCACGTGGTTGTTGGTGACGACATAGCCTTTCGCGGCATCAATGATGACACCGGAACCCAGTGCCATAAACTTCTGCTGCTGGCCGCCGCCATTACCGCCCTGTGGGCCGCCCTGGCAGAAAGGCGAACTCTGGAACGGGGAACCGTCCTGGCAGAACGGGGAATCATCACCAAAGAACTGCTGGAAATTACGCGGCATCCGCGGCGTATTGACGGTTGTGCTACCTTCCACGTTAATGCTGACCACCGATGGCATCACTTTTT
>NZ_JBFWLF010000257.1:0-6678 GCF_050252275.1 Citrobacter sp.
CCTGGATGCTCTATAACTGGTTTGATAACACCGTCAATGGTCAGTATCAGGCAAGTGAAACGTATAAATCCAAAGGCATCACGGCTGCGGTTGAGGCGGGTTACAGCCTGAAGGTTGCAGAAAGTCAGCAATTGACCTACTGGATCCAGCCCAAAGCTCAGATCGTCTGGATGGATGTGCAGGCGGACGATCATCGGGAACGTAATGGCACGCCGGTGAAGGCGGATAGCACTGGTAATCTGATGACCAGTCTGGGTGTCAGAGCATACGTCAATCGTAAACCCTCCTTCGAAGAAGACAAGATGGCAGGCATCCAGCCATTTGTTGAAGCGAACTGGATCCACAACTCACACAGTCCGCGAGTGACCATGGGTGAGATGCCAAATGACGTCCAGGGAGTAAAAGATTTGGCAGAACTGAAAATTGGTGTGGAAGGACAACTCTCCTCTCGCTTGACGGTCTGGGGAAATATCTCCGGGCAAGTGGGGAGCGACCACTACAGCAATGCCCAGGGCATGGTGGGTGTGAAATACAACTGGTAAGCATGGGACTGGATATTCCATGAGAAGGGTGAGGGGCAGGGTAAAATCTGCTCCTTTTTTATTCGGGCCTGAGTCGAGTCTGTTCCAGCTAATTACAAAAGATTGGTCGTCTGTCTTCGTTTCAGAGGGTATCTTGAGAGAATCGATGTTTATCTCCCTCCATGACCATGAGAAAACGACCATGAAAAAAGACGTTCATCAGGTGAAGCAGTACCGTCGTGTGATACCTGATGTTGAAATACTGTCGTTATATTCAGCGCGCGCGTTCCCTCGTCACTCTCATGATCAATTCGGCATTGGGGTTTTCATCCAGGGAAGCCATCGCTCTTGGAGTAATATCGGCAATGTAAATGCGGTAACAGGGGATATCATCATGGTCAATCCCGGCGAAATTCACGACGGGATCCCCGCTACGGGTCCGCGGGGCTGGCATATGTAGTATATCAATCCTGACGTCTTTATAAAAGAATGGAATACCGACATACCCACAGGTGATTTAACCCTGAAGCCTGTGGCTAACGATCCTACTCTTGGTCTGATGATTAGGCAGTTTCTTCATCAGCTCGCTGCCGATGATCCTGATGCTATGGCGATTGAAGAGATGATCATGCGTTGCCTTATGCAGGCTGGACGGCACCACACCCTTTCTGCCGCACCGCGTATTCTGCCTTCTCCGACAGTACGACGGGTAAAAGAGTTCATTGATGATGCCCCGGAGGAGAACATGACATTGACAAGATTAGCCAGTCTGTGTGACATCTCCCGATTCCAGCTCATTCGCCGTTTTTCCAGGGAGGTGGGGATGACGCCGCATGCTTATCTTTTACAGTCCAGAGTTCGGCTGGCAAAAAAACTCTTGGCACAGGGCAAGAGAACTGTTGATGTTGCATTAATGGCTGGTTTTTCCGATCAAAGCCATCTGACTCATGCATTTCAGAAACAGACAGGCATCACGCCGGGGCAATATCGTTCCGCGATGGTGGATTAACCGTCTGCAATTTTCTACAAGATCTGTAGGGGTACCCTGATAAACACTGACTCTCCTGTTTTGTGTTTACCAGAGATAACGCCATGCTAATCAGTATCGAATTCTTATTAACCTCTTTGATTGTGATTATTTCGCCGGGAACCGGTGCTATCTACACCATCGCGATGGGGCTGTCGCGGGGGACAGCGATGAGTTTGCTGGCTGCAGTGGGATGTACATTAGGGATTGTTCCGCATATGTTGGCCGCCATCACGGGATTAGCCGCCATTTTCTACTCCAGTGAAATGGCGTTTACCGTCATCAAATATGCCGGGGTCGTGTGGCTGTTATATATGGCGTGGAATATCATAAAAGAGAAATCAACATTACAACCGGATGATTGCGACATTTCTCAGTCAAGGGTAAAAGTGATCCTGCACGCAATATTTATCAATCTGTTAAATCCCAAGTTGTCACTGTTCTTTTTGGCCTTCCTTCCTCAATTCATTCAAACCACATCAACCGCACCGGCAACCGATATGTTAATACTGAGTCTGATCTTCATGTTAATGACGCTGCTCGTGTTCATGTTGTATGGTGTTTTTTCATCCTTTATGCGCACGAAGGTATTAAACCACCCGATGATTTTGTCGGGACTACGGATCCTGTTTTCATGTGGTTTTGTGGGTCTGGCGGTGAATTTATTGTTAACCCAGCGTAGTTAGCGCGAGTCAGGTCTATGGCATACTATTTCTGTGGGAAGGTTATTCCTGAGAATTGCTCTTGCGGTGAGTTTATTCATTACGCCGCAAGAACGCTCTGTAATAGGATGGGATATTATCGGCAAGCAATGGCGTCAAGTTGAAACAACATTCCTGATGTGCCTCCGCGATGAGCAAATTCAGTCTGAATGGATTTTCTGGCCGGAAATTGGCCATGAAAGCGCTGCTTCATGACGTTCTCCATCACCGGAATATCCCACACGTCGCGGAACAGCGCATCAATTTTCACGACTGACTGCAGCGTCAGACCGATAGTGCTTAGCCTTTCACTCAGATTATCAAACGCACCATTGATTTGTGCCTCAATGGATTGTCCGATATTTCCAACACAGTAACTCACAAAGATAAAACCGCCAGCCTCAACCATTCCGGCAAGCGCCCAGTCTTCATTTATTTCATGCCTTGTAATCGTCGTCATAATGTAAGTCATTATCCTTAGGTTTTACATGGGGTCATTTCTGTCACCATACTAGCCTCAGACATTCTCATGATAAAGGGATATTTTAAAGATGAGAAATAAAAAAGGTCAAATGTCCTTAAAGATTTTTTATCATGTTTTATAAATACCCCGATGTGGTCAATATGTTTCTCCAGAGGGGAGGCTTCTCGATCCAGGTAAGAAAATAACATTATTTTTAGTAAGTAACATTCGGTGTAAAGAATGAGTAACGTATTTAAACTTCTTATGGTCAGTGAGAAACTCAGGCTGCTTATCCCGGCGTCATTGCATGAGGCGGGTGATCTCAGGACTGCATCACTCATCAATATTCCTTTAATATGATTTTATTGTGTGCTGACAGTTTAATGTTTTTGTTTTATCTTATTGTAAATCATACGGTTACAAGCCTGATTTTTACTTGAGATGTCTGATGTTCTTCATTTAAGGTCTTTTAAGGATATTTAAAATGACATTTTAAGATATTTACAGCAATAATAAATAACATAAAGACGGTAGTTGTCTTTATTGTGGTTTTGTTTGAATTTTTCAATTAATTTTCAGGAATGTATCACCAGGCGAAAGGAATCGACTCTGTGGAAATGGTAAAAATATAATGTTGTAATAGATGAATTTAGCATGCAGTTTTAAATCCTGGAAATATCGCTGTTACGAGTGGAGCTAATGAATAATGCATATATTCTCACATGACCAGTACTTTATTGCTGGTCTGCAGCAAATACTGTTCTTTAGTGGTCTTGATAAATCACCTGAGATTGTTGTTTTTGATCCAGGAGGTGGTACTGTTTATATTACAAACAGTATTGAATGTCTGCGTGCGGATACAATGGATACGTTAACGCATTTTACACAACTACGATGCTATTCATTGACCCGAAATGCGCCTTTAACGGAGTACTTTTACGTACTGGATCAGCTAAAGCAGAATAAGCGGATCCCTCTGCATACCCGATCATTGTCGAACAGGGAACGGATAATCATTGAATATTATCTGGCGGGACTCGGAAAGCGCGCCATTGCACGAAACATGCTGCTCAGCGAGGGAGCTATCAGCAATAGTCAGTTAAGAGCGTTGCGGAAAATGAATATGAAGAATATTGCATTATTTCTTCAGGTTATGCGCAACTGGTGCGTCTTCAGAGCCAAATATTCCTGTGAACGCAGTATCACATTTTTGCCATAGGCTTTAAGAATTATCGATTATTCCATTGGGCAACATGTCCAGGGGACGACATGGTGATGAAGAACCATTTTAGGGGGATAACGGGAATTATCCAAAGGACATGGCGATGATATTGTACTTAATTAATGGAACAGTAGAGTTCAATCCGCAGACCAGAAGCCTGAAAAATCAATCAACTGGGGAGGTTGTTTATTTACAGCAACCCGCCACGGCATGTTTCCTTTATCTTATTTTGAATCAGGGTAGGGTCATCGCGCAAAAAGAACTGGTAAACGAAGGCTGGAAAGCGCGTGATGTTGTGACCCTGCCCAATACGTTTTATCAGACTATTTTAACATTACGTAAGACACTGGAAGAGATAGGATTACCAAGACATATGGTAAAAACTATTTCCCGTCAAGGACTAACATTATCATCAGATATTGTGATTGAACCGTTTCCTCTTCAGAATCTTGCTATTTCTGAAAATTCAGCAATCAAAACGCTAACCAGTGAAAAAGAATGCACCGCAAGCATTCTACCGAACAAATCCCGCGGGCTACGCATTGGAATATCCTTTTTCTTTATTGTGACGATAATAAACTGCATGTTTATGTATCAGAATCGATTGAAAATGCCATTTCAGAATTTTGTGGCCCTGCACATGGATAAGAAAAATGATAATCGCTGCCATGTCTATTATGAAGTGACGCAGTCGGTCACTGATAATTACGCTGCGCTGATAAAAAAATATCCGAACTTTTGCCAGGACAACAATTACATCTTTCTCTCTGACTACGCCAAAACCGGACGTTCTGTGGCTTTTGTGTGCAACAAAGATGTTCGATCTGACACTGAGGCATTTTGTTCATCTCATTTTTTCTGGAATTTACACCAATGAGTAAAAATACAGTTGTATTACTCCTGATTTGGTTGTTCAGCACATCGGTGATTTCCGGTGTTTACCTGTTATATCTGCTATTCAAACCGTCATACCTGGATTGTATTGGTGATGCTGACTGGAATGTTGGTGATGCCCGTTTTGTTGGCGCGGTTTCCTATCAGATGCGCAAGCGAGAAGGGCTGGCCGTCATTACGGGTAAAGTGGATGGCGAGACAAAGATTAATGTCAATCGGTTGGTCTATTTTAACTATACCCAGCAGTTCAGAACGCGGATTTTACATACAGTACGCATTGTCAAAACCTTTTCCGATACCGTGACGGATGAAAAACTCGAAAAGATATTATCTCCATTCTTTTTGAAGAAAGGTGGTGAATTGACCCTGACCGTGGATGAGTATCAATCTGCGTATGTCTTTTCAAACGCCAATGTGCCGTATCTGTTTTGCAGAAAGAAATGATGAGGAGAATGGGTACCCTATGTGAGGTGTCCCACGCGGCAATCAGTATCCGTTTCCTCGTTCGCCATGTAAGATAGCCGCTGGCGAGAGTGTTTACCGAGGACAAGTATGATGAAAACGGGACCGTTGAACGAAAGTGAACTGGAGTGGCTGGATGATGTGCTGACCAAGTACAACACCGAACATGCCATTCTTGACGTGGCAGAACTGGATGGACTGCTGACGGCTGTACTCAGTTCACCACGTGAAATTGAGCCAGAGCAGTGGCTGGTTGCCGTATGGGGTGGGGCGCAATATGTGCCGCGCTGGTCCTCTGAAAAAGAGATGACGCGTTTTATGAATCTCGCTTTCCAGCATATGGCGGACACCGCTGACCGGTTGAATGATTTCCCGGAACAGTTTGAACCGCTGTTTGGTCTGCGCGAAATTGAAGGGCGCGAGATTACCATTGTGGAAGAGTGGTGCTTCGGCTACATGCGCGGCGTTGCGCTTTCCGACTGGTCCGCGCTACCGGATACACTGAAACCCGCTCTTGACGCCATTGCGTTGCACGGTACAGAAGAGAATTTCGAGGTGGTTGAGAAACTCACCCCGGAAGCGTTTGAAGAAAGCGTTGAGGCGATCCGCCTGGCAGCGTTGGATCTCCATGCATACTGGATGGCGCACCCGCAGGAAACGCCAGTGCAGGTGCCAGTGAAAGCGGAAGTGAAAGTCGGCCGCAACGATCCGTGCCCGTGTGGAAGCGGTAAAAAATACAAGCAGTGCTGTCTGCACTGAAAAGAAAGGGGCTGACGCCCCTTTTCTTTATCCCACTTCGGGCAGCAGTCCGGCGGCAATCAGAAATTGTACGCCGATCACCACAATGCCACAGGTAAACACCAGTGCCAGTACGGGGCGTCCGCCCAGTACGCGATAGCCCGCCTGCGGATTCTGTTTACGACTCTGCCATGCCAGCAGTGAAGGGATGATCAGCGCCAGCACTGCCAGCGCGACGCCGGCGTAGCCCAGCGCCATCACAAAACCACGTGGAGAGAAGAGGGCGAAAGCCAGCGGTGGCAGAAAGGTGATTGCGCCCGTTTGCAACCGGCCAGCGGCTGTATTGCGGCGCTGAAACAGATCGGCCAGATAATCGAACAGCCCCAGTGCGACGCCGAGGAAAGAGGTTGCCAGCGCTAAGTCAGCAAAAAGGTGCACCGCCAGCTCAACGTGCGGCGAGGCAACGACCTCCCGTAACGCCTGCAACAAACAATTCAACCCGGCATGATTTGCCAGCAGTCCCATAAATGTTGTGGAGTTGATGCTACCGAGCGTCGCCAGTTGCCAGAAAATATAGGCCACTAACGGAATCGCGCTGCCGATAATAAATACCCACCGCAGTTTGCGGATGTTGCCTTCCATGTAACTCA
>NZ_JBFWLF010000258.1:0-6569 GCF_050252275.1 Citrobacter sp.
CCATGTCACCAACGATAACGCTTCACGAACAAAGCCACGGATCAGGCTAACCAGACAGGAAAAACCAAACACCGCGATAATGGCGTAATCAATCCAGACCATATGTGTCCCACGATTTTACGCCCTGTCGTCCTGTTCGGGGCGCATTCTAACAGAAAAAGAAAACGTTTGCGTAGGGATTTCCTTCCCGCGCGTAAATAAAAATGGCGCTGAAAAAAACTTCAACGCCATACCGTTTTATGCCTCTTCGGGCACTGCCGGATGGCGGTGTAAACGCCTTATCCGGCCGACATACAACAAGGTGGGAAGCCTGATAAGACGCCGAGCGCTGTCATCAGGCAATCCTCACTTAGTTCGGGCTGTACCCCATCACCACTCCGCTTAATCCGGAGATTTGCTGCAGCTCGCCGAGCGAGCCTTTCAGCTTGTCGCGTGATGCATCCGGCCCCACGAGAATACGGGTTATTTTACCCTGTACTGGCGTTGACGGAGAAGTATATACCCGGAAACCTGCGGCACGAAGTTTCCCCACGATCTCATTGACCTTATCGGCATTTTTCAGCGCCCCTAACTGCACAACGTAGGCTTTACCCGTTGGCGCCGGTTTCTCTTCTGCCGCCGGTTTTGGCGCAGGAGCGGGAACAGGAGCAGGCGTTGCCTCTACAGGCGGCTTCGGTTGCGGCTTCGGCTTTTCAACCGGTTTTGGTTTAGGCTGCTCTACCGGCGCTGGCGTCGAATCAAGCTCAGGATTATTCGCTGATGCATAGCGTGACGGATCCAACGACGGTGCCGCCGCATCGCCTGCCCGTACCTCTTCCGCCGCCCCTTCTGGCGGCTGAGTCGGCAATGCCTGCGTTGCCGCTGGCATCATATCCGGCTCATCGCGATCGCCCGGTTTCGGGACCAGCGGGATCGCCGCGAATTCATCCTGATAATGTTTTTTCTGCCCGTCGAGCAGCCCGGGCAACACAATGACGCCCAGCGCGACCAGCACGATCGTGCCGACTAAACGATTCTGAAACTTACTCGCCACCGATTCTCCCCGCGTCCATCACTTCCATGACATGTGCAACCGTGTGAAATGAACCGCACACCAGTACGGTATCTTCTGGTCTCGCGTCTGCCAGCGCCGCATGCCATGCCAGCGCGACACTGTCATAGACACTGCCTTTACCGAGATGTTCCAGCAGTTGTTCTGCCGTTGCGCCCCGGGGGCCTTCCAGCGGAGCACAATACCAGTCGTCGACCACGCTTTTCAACCAGGCCAACGTTCCCGCAATATCCTTATCCTGTAGCATACCGATAACGGCAAGAACGCGCCCCTTTTTCGGCAACATTTTCAGCCGTCCGGTGAGATATTCCGCCGCATGAGGATTATGCGCGACATCAAGAATGACGCGCGGCGACTCGCTCACAATCTGGAAACGTCCTGGTAGAATCGCCCGGGCAATCCCGTCGCGAATCGCCTGCTCACTGACGTTCAGGCCGCTGGCGCGCAGTGCCGCCAGCGCAGTCGCCGCATTAGGTTGAGGCACCTGTGGCAGCGGTAAATCCACCAGGCTACCGTGGCGATCGCTAAAGGACCAGCCCGTCTCCGTTACCGTAAACTGCCAGTCCTCGCCACGACGCTGTAACCGCGCGCCTTTCTCCAGTGCGACATCGGCGATGGTATAAGGCATTTCGGGTTCGCCGACAATCGCCGGTTTTCCCGCACGGAAAATACAGGCCTTTTCACGGCCAATGCTTTCACGATCCGGCCCCAGCCAGTCGGTATGATCCAGCGCGATGCTGGTGACTACGCCAACATCGGCATCGACGATATTTGTCGCGTCGAGTCGTCCACCCAACCCAACTTCCAGGATCACCACATCCAGTTGTGCCTGCTTAAACAGCCACAATGCAGACAAAGTGCCGTATTCGAAATAGGTCAGCGAGATGTCCCCACGCGCCGCTTCGATCTCGGCAAAGGATTCGGTGTGAGCCGATTCGGGCAGTTCATTGCCACGTACACGCACACGTTCGGTGTAACGCACCAGATGTGGCGAACTGTATACCCCGACGTTATATCCCGCCGCCGTCAATACCGACTCCAGCGTCCGGCAGGTCGTGCCCTTGCCATTAGTGCCAGCCACGGTGAAGACAAACGGCGCAGGCTTCAGTACGCCCAATCGCGCAGCCACCTGGCTTACGCGCTCAAGGCCCAGATCGATCGTTTTCGCGTGGAGGTTTTCCAGATAAGAAAGCCACGAGGCCAGGGGCGACGTGGCTTTAGGAATACGTTTGTTATTCATGATGCCCGTGAAATCGTTACGTTGAGAAAAGCAAAAGGGCAGCGCCTGTGGCCCTGCCCTTTTCAGTTATCAGGCCTCGGGTTCCTGATCCGGCACCGGCGGCACTACCACGCCTTCACGCGGGGTATCCGGATTTGGCGCCGGCAGATTCATCAGCTTCGCCAGAATGCTCGCCAGTTTCAGGCGCATCTCCGGACGGCGGATGATCATATCGATAGCGCCTTTTTCGATCAGAAACTCACTGCGCTGGAATCCCGGCGGCAGTTTCTCACGTACGGTTTGCTCGATAACGCGCGGACCCGCGAAGCCGATCAGCGCTTTCGGTTCAGCAATGTTGAGATCGCCGAGCATCGCGAAGCTTGCAGAAACGCCGCCCATTGTTGGGTCAGTCAGCACGGAGATGTACGGCAGACCGCGCTCCTGCATTTTTGCCAGCGCCGCAGAGGTTTTCGCCATCTGCATCAGCGACATCAGCGCTTCCTGCATACGCGCACCGCCGGAGGCGGAGAAGCATACCAGCGGGCAGTTATCTTCCAGCGCCTGTTCAACGGCACGGACAAAACGTGCGCCGACCACAGACCCCATCGAGCCACCCATGAAAGCAAACTCAAATGCCGCTGCCACAACCGGCATGCCGTGAAGCGTACCCTTCATCACGACCAGCGCATCTTTCTCGCCGGTTTCCTTTTGCGCGGACGCCAGACGGTCTTTGTATTTCTTGGAGTCACGGAACTTCAGCACGTCTTTCGGCTCGAGTTCGCTACCCAGCTCCACCAGCGTTCCTTCATCTAACAGGCTATGCAGGCGGTTACGCGCCGACATACGCATGTGATGGTCACACTTCGGACAGACCTCAAGATTACGTTCCAGCTCAGCACGGTATAAAACCTGACCGCAGCTATCACACTTAGTCCACACCCCTTCAGGAATGCTTGCCTTGCGGGTGGGAGTAATGTTGCTTTTAATTCGTTCAATCCAGCTCATTTATGACCTTTCTGCCTGAACCTGGTGTGTTCCAGTTTTGCCGTGGGGGCGCATAATGCCATTTTTGCCCCCAACAGACCATGAATGTTGCACATTAAAACATAACAGCCCGAAACTTTGGACAAAAAAGTGGTCGAACCGCTGAGTTAGTTTCTATTTTGTTACACGTGACGCTGCGCGTTTATGGCGAACAATTTCCACCACGCCCGGCAGGATCGATACCACAATAATCCCGACGATCAGCAACTTAAGGTTGTTCTGAATCATCGGAATGGTGCCGAAGAAGTAACCGGCATAGGTAAAGAGCAGAACCCACAACAGCGCACCTATCACGTTATACGCCGCAAAATGACGATACGACATATGTCCCATTCCCGCCACAAACGGTGCAAATGTTCTGACAATCGGCACAAAGCGGGCGAGAATGATGGTTTTTCCACCGTGTTTTTCGTAAAACTGGTGTGTTTTGTCCAGATAGCTACGGCGGAAAATCTTCGAGTCCGGGTTACTGAATAACTTCTCGCCGAACAGGCGACCAATAGTGTAGTTCACCGCATCCCCGACAATCGCGGCAATCAGCATCAACACCACCATCAGGTGCACATTGAGATCGTTGGTGCCCAGCGACGCCAGCGCTCCCGCCACAAACAGCAGGGAGTCCCCTGGCAGGAACGGCGTGACCACCAGTCCGGTTTCACAGAACAAAATCAGGAACAAAATTGCGTAAACCCAGACGCCGTACTCTGCGACCAGTTCCGCCAGGTGCACATCAATGTGCAGGATAAAATCGATGAGAAAGTAAATCAGGTCCATAGTTGTGCCTTTATACGACTCGAATTAGTCCGCCAGAAAGAGCGGGCCCATAGGCGGTTTAGGAAGGTCAAACCGGTCAGGGTAGTCCACCGCAACCAGATACAGTCCTTCGGCCTTCGCCGTTGCCGCTGCGAGCGTTCTGTCCTTTGCCGCTAACAACTCTGCTATCCAGCTCTCCGGCTGGTTGTGGGCGCCTACTTCCATCAGGCTGCCAACAATGTTCCTGACCATATGATGTACAAAGGCATTCGCTTTGATATCGACCACCACATACGCCCCATGGCGCGACACATTAATATGCATCACGTTGCGCCACGGCGTGCGCGACTGGCACTGGACGGCGCGAAACGACGTAAAGTCATTCTCGCCAATCAGACACTGCGCCGCACGATGCATGCGCTCGGCGTCCAGCGGCTCGTAATAATGCGTCACCCCTTTGCCTAACACCGCCGGACGTAACCGGTGATTGTAGATGATGTAACGATATCGGCGAGCCGTGGCGCTGAATCGCGCGTGAAAATCTTCCGGTACAGCTTTCACCCATCGCACCGCAATGTCACCAGGCAAATTCGCATTTACACCCAATGTCCAGGCCGCATCTTTACGCAGCGCGGTGGTTTCAAAATGCACAACCTGTCCGGTGCCGTGCACACCGGCATCGGTGCGCCCGGCGCAAAAGACGTTAATCGGCTCATTGGCGACCTGCGAAAGCGCCTTTTCCAGCTTTTCCTGCACACTGCGGACTTCATTCTGACGCTGCCAGCCATAATATTTGCTGCCGTCATACTCGATGCCCAGCGCAATTTTATACACCGGCGGTTGTAGCTGGTCAGACATCAGTACAGGTACTCCTGCACCAGTTTTTCCGCAATTTTCACCGCCATCAGCGCGCCGCCAAAGCGGACGTTATCCGCCACGGACCAGAACTGAACCTGTTCCGGCATGCCGTAATCGTTACGCACGCAGCCCACAGACAGATGCGCGCTGCCTGAAGCGTCGCCCACCTGGGTCGGAAATTCACTCTCTTCTGACAGTACAATGTCTTCGCCGCGGGAAAAGGCATCGCGCGCCTCTTCGGCAGCCAGTGGACGCAGCGCTTCAAATGCCACCATCTGCGCGTGACCGTAAAACACCGGTGACTGTACGCAGTTTGCCGAGATCAACAACCCATCATCCTGCATGATTTTGCGTACTTCATCGACGATCCGCCGCTCTTCACGCACGCTGCCTTCGCGATCCGGCAACAACGGCAACATGTTGAACGCCAGTTGGCGACCAAAGAAATCATCTTCATCGATGGGGATCCCGTTCAGCAGTTTCGCGCTTTGTCCGGCCAGTGCATCGACCGCTTTTTTACCCTGCGCAGATGCCGAAAGCAGACTGGTTACGGTGATGCGAGAAAGCCCACCCTGATCGATAAGCGGTTTCAGCGCGGCCAGCAGTTGGCTGGTCAGGCTGTTCGGCACGGCGATCACATTGCGATTGCGATAGTCCGCCAGCACGAACGGGTTCACTTCCGGCACCACCAGCGGAACGTCGGGTTCAAGGGCGAACAGACCGCTGGAATCAATGACCAGACAGCCCGCGTTTGTCGCCTCTTCAACCCAGGCCGCCGTGGCCTCAACGCCAGCAACGAAAAAGGCCAGTTGCGCCTGCGTCCAGTCAAATTCGGCCGCATCCTGCACAATCACTGACTTACCACCAAAGCGCAGATGTTCGCCTGCGCTTTCATTACGTGCCAGCGCAAAAATTTCCCCAACCGGGAACTGACGTTCAGCCAGGGTTTCAAGCAACGCTTCGCCAACGGCGCCCGTCGCGCCGAGGACGGCAATATTCCAGCCTTCAGACATGGTGGTTTACTCCAGAAAAGCATAAGCCTCCCTGCCGATTATTCGTCAGGGGGCATTAAGAAGACATTAACGTGTCGGGTGATGAACTGCGTTAAAACCCAGTTTACACAGTAACGCCGCCGCATCTGCGTCGTCGCACATCACATACAGTGAGGACCATTCACGACGCTCGAGGTAATTTTTGCGCAGTTTATCAAATTCACCCGGTATTCCGGCAACGTTGCGCAGCGGCGCATCGTCGCGGCGCACATCATACACCAAATGCACCAGTCTTTTCAGCGTCGGCTGATCCAACGGACCATGCAGCGTAATACGGCCAAATTCCGGGGCCGGCAGCAAGGTATCCAGCGCGACACGCTGCGCATGACCGATAAATGCGCTATATGCTTCAAAGACCTGCGTGGTGCCGCGCGCTTTGCCTTCTAGCGTGTAGCCCGCAATGTGCGCGGTGCCGGTATCGATCGTGTTCTACAGGTCGACAGTCAGATCCGGCTCGCCTGCCCAGACATCCAGAACCACACGCAGATCCTGTGCGGCGTTAAGACGCGCCAGCGACGCGGCGTTAGCCCCCACGGCGCCACGACAGGCTTTTATCAGGATTGAGCGGGGTGTCTGTGGTGGGTTCGGCGCG